>NZ_JBFPJH010000004.1:0-54688 GCF_040838255.1 Bacillus sp. C30
CTATTGAAATATAGTAAAGAATACGAAGTTCCAATCACAACTGCACAAGCTGATAAAATCGTTTTACTTATGAAAGGGAAAAACATTAACATTTACGATAATACCGAGCGACTAGATTTGTTAAAACAAATCGCTAAAGTAACTACTCCTGCCACTGCCCAACAAGTAAATATTTTATTTCAGCAGCTATTAAAATAAGGAGGGGAAAATCCCCTCCTTATTGTGCTTTAATTTTTTCAAGAATTCCTTCATCAAAAGTACCATTTTTCAGCATTTCGATTTCTAATTTATATGGTGGCTTCTTATCTTTTTTATCTTCACCTACATACGGCGTTTCAAGAATTTTTGGTACGTGCGTAAGTTGTGGGTGATGCACAATGTGATGCAATGCCTTATAGCCAATATGACCAAAACCAATATTTTCATGACGGTCTTTTCCAGCTCCGCGTACATTTTTGCTATCGTTAATATGAAGTACTTGTAAACGATTTATCCCAACAATTTTATCAAATTCGTTTAACACACCGTCAAAATCATTTACAAGGTCATAACCTGCATCATGCGTATGACACGTATCAAAACATACAGATAGTTTTTCATTATATTTCACACCATCAATAATTTTCGCAATTTCTTCAAAGCTACGACCGCATTCCGTTCCCTTTCCTGCCATCGTTTCTAACGCAATGTTAACCGTCTGCTCTGGCGTTAATACTTCATTAAGCCCTTTAATAATTTGTTGAATACCAGCATCCGCTCCTGCACCAACGTGCGCACCTGGGTGAAGAACGATTTGTTTCGCTACACCTAATGCCGATGTTCTTTCAATTTCCATGCGAAGGAAGTCTACACCTAATTGGAATGTTTCTGGCTTCGTCGTATTCCCAAGATTAATAATGTATGGCGCATGTACGATAATTTCTTCAATACCGTTTAGTTCCATATGTTTTCTTCCTGCTTCTATGTTCAATTCTTCAATTGGTTTTCTTCGTGTATTTTGCGGTGCACCTGTATAAATCATAAACGTCGTTGCACCGTATGAAACAGCCTCTTCACTTGCTGCTAATAACATTTTCTTACCACTCATAGAAACATGAGATCCAATCTTTAACATACAATCACCTCTTCAATATACAATAGATATAATGATAGCATAATTTGTAGAAATATGTAGCGAATTGTTTGTTCACACAAAAGGCACTACATAAATTAAACAGACTATTCAAACAATCTGAACTCTATACTTAAATTAACCCAATAAAGCGAAACTTTAGTCAACGTTTTTTCTACCCCTCACTAATTATTAGTCTACATTAATCGACTTTCTCTCAAGCAATGAGATAAAAAAAAAATAAGGGAAATCCCTTATCTTTTTTTATTGCTATATTTTTTCTTCACTTTGTCACGTTCTGTTGCAAGTTTTCGTTTATAGTTTGGTTTTACTTTTTTCGGCTTCTTAACAACTTTTGTTGCCATAACATCTAGTCCATCACTTGGTTTTTTACGGCTCTTACGACGACGACGGTCACCTAAATCCGCCCATTCATCTCCGCGTAAATCTACATGTTTAAACTCGATATGACGTTGTTTTTCCAAACTATCTAACGCTTCTTCATTTGCTGGATCATAAATCGTCACTGCAATACCTGAATGACCCGCACGTGCAGTTCTTCCAACACGGTGAACGAAGAAATCTAAATCTGGTGGAAGTTCATAGTTAATAACATGGCTAATTCCTTCAATATCAATACCGCGTGCCGCCAAATCTGTTGCGACAATGTATTGGAACTCTAAATCACGAACTTGTTTCATCATTTTTCTACGATCACGTGGTGATAAATCACCGTGTATACGCCCTACTTTTAATCCACGTTCTGCTAATCCATCGGCTACTTCGTCAGCCTTCTTCTTTGTGTTTGTAAAGACAATTGCTAAATATGGTTTAAATTGAAGTAGCATATTTTTCACTAATTCAGTTTTATTACGGTGTCTTGAAGGCACAAGGTAATGATCAATATTTCCTGCTGCAACTTGCTTCGGATTAATATGAATATGTTCTGGATTCTCCATATATTTCTTCAAAAATGGTTTTAATTTTTGAGGAATTGTTGCAGAGAAAACTAACATTTGCAGATTTTTAGGCATACGTGCCGCAATTTTATCTACATCTTGAATGAATCCCATATCAAGCATTAAGTCCGCTTCATCGACAATAATAGTATCCGCTTTATAGACAAATAGCGCCTTTTCTTCTACTAAATCTTTAATACGTCCTGGCGTTCCAACTACAATATGAGGTTGTTTTTTCAACTTTTCAATTGATCGTTGTTTATCAGTTCCACCAATTAAACAGCGTGCTGTAATCATTTGATCTTCTGCACAGAACTTTGTTAGTTTCACAATTTCTTCGTAAATTTGTTGTGCTAACTCACGAGTAGGCGCTGTAATAACAAGTTGTACCTCTTCACGACTTGCATCAATTCTGTTTAATGTAGGAAGTAAGTATGCATGTGTTTTCCCAGAACCAGTTTGGGATTGTCCAATTATACTCACACCTTTTTTCACGACCGGGAAAATTTTCTTTTGAATTCCTGTTGGCTCTGTAAAGCGTAGTTCACGAACTGCATCTATTAAAAATGGTTTAAAATCATACTGTGTAAAAGTTTGTAGTGTCATAAGTTACACCTTCTTTCTAAAATTTCTACTGCGCACAAATCAGTCAAGTCTACATTATATCGAAATCTACAAGTAAAATCCATCTTTAGTTTAGGTTTTTATCTCAAAAACTAACCTTCTTTCCTTCCATTGCATATTGTATGTGTATATACCTAACTGAAGAAAGGAGGATTTCCCACATGTTTCCGAAATCCCCTATAAGACAAATGTATCCGAATCGAGGACAACAATCTTACACACCATATCCGATTCCACAACTACCACCGATGGCTCAAAAAAAGAAAGGTTTCCTTGCTAAACTCTTTAAAAAACACGATCCAACCGAACCTTTCATGCAAATGGTCCCTCCTTATCGACAAATGGAAGGGCCACCGATGATGCACCAACAACCGCCGCCCCAATATCAACAGCAACAGCCATACCAACAACAATATACACAACAATATCAGCCATACATGCAGCAATATCCTCAACAGATGATACCACCTCAAATGTATGAATCAAATGATACACGTGGTGCTGCGTCAGCTACAACTGCAGCGGCATCTAGCAGCGGCATCGGTAGTTTTTTTTCAAATTTAATTTCGAACCCAACTAATATGATAAATAATATCGAAAAAGTATCTCAAGTCGTGCAATCTGTCGGTCCTGTTGTCGAACAGTACGGTCCCATTATGCGTAGTCTACCAAGCATTGTTAAAATCCTCACCTCTGGAAAAAGTACGGAAGAAAATCAAACTGAAGATGCAACAGAACAGGTTGAGGTAGCAACTCCACCTCCTCCACCTCCAAAAAGGAAACGAAAAAAAATAGTGCTTGAACCGGTAATAGAAAAAGAGGTTCCGAAAGAACCCGTTCAACAATCAGCAACAAAACCAAAACTATATGTGTAACAATCCTTTGTTTTCTATCCACTCCTCCTTTATAATGTAATGGACTATGCACAAAAGTATCCCTTGTTTAGAAGGAGAGGATTACTCACATGAAGATTGTTAAAATTTCCCCTCGTGGTTATTGCTACGGTGTTGTTGACGCAATGGTTATTGCACGTAACGCCGCATTAGATAAATCATTACCGAGACCCATTTATATTTTAGGTATGATTGTTCACAATAAGCATGTCACAGATGCTTTCGAAGAGGATGGCATCATTACATTAGACGGTCCAAGTCGATTAGAAATTTTAGATAAAATCGATTCTGGTACTGTTATTTTCACTGCACACGGTGTTTCTCCAGAAGTTAAACAACGTGCAAAAGAAAAAGGTTTAACGACAATTGATGCAACTTGTCCAGATGTTACAAAAACACATGACCTTATCGAAGCAAAGAAAGCTGAAGGATACCATGTCATTTATATCGGCAAAAAAAATCATCCAGAACCAGAAGGCGCAGTTGGTATCGCACCTGATATCGTTCATCTTATCGAAAAAGCTGATGATTTAAAAACACTAGAAATTCCAACGGATAAAATTTTAGTTACGAATCAAACAACAATGAGTCAATGGGATGTTCAACATTTAATGGAGGACATTCAGAAAAAATTCCCAACAGCAGAATTCCACAAGGAAATTTGTTTAGCAACTCAAGTTCGCCAAGAAGCTGTCGCTAAACAAGCTGATGTTGCAGATTTAACAATTGTTGTCGGTGATCCGAAAAGTAACAACTCAAACCGTTTAGCACAAGTATCACAAGAAATCGCTGGTACGACAGCATACCGCGTTGCAGACGTAAGTGAAATCCAATTAGAATGGCTACAAGGTGTAGAAAACGTAGCTGTTACAGCAGGTGCTTCTACTCCAACGCCAATTACAAAAGAAGTTATTGCTTTCTTAGATCAATATGACCCAATGAATCCAGCTACATGGGACAGAATTCGAAAAGTACCACTTCAAAAGATACTACCTCGTGTAAAAGTAAAAAAAGAACAATAATAAAAACCGTTGCCTACATGAGCAACGGTTTTTATTTTTCTTATACAAATGTGAATGGATCTGTATGTAACTGCGAAGCGTGAATGTGTACATTGAATTTCTTCACATCTACTTTTTCTTGCAATTGTTTTTGTACACCTTGCTTCATTACTTTTTCAACGTTATGTCCTGGATCGACTATATTTAAACCATTCATCATCGCATCGTGAGCAACATGATAATACATATCACCTGTTACATATACATCTGCTCCTTTAAATTTCGCTTGGTTTATATATTTATTACCGTCACCACCAAGTACAGCTACTTTACGCACCTTATCATCTAACTTTCCAACAACTCTTGCACCCTTTACATGTAATGATTGTTTCACATGTAAAGCAAACTGCTCAAGCGTCATTTCTTCTTGTAAATACCCTATTTTACCAAGTCCTAATGTTTCACCTTTATTATCAAGCGGATATACATCATATGCCACTTCTTCATATGGATGGGCTGCCAACATCGCTTTAATAACTTTTCTTTGTAATGAAGCTGGAATAATCGTTTCGACACGTATCTCTTCCACACGTTCTAACTGCCCAGTTTCTCCGATATAAGGATTTGTACCTTCTTGAGGGATAAACGTACCTACCCCTTCGCTACCGAACGTACAGTGGCTGTAATTACCGATATGACCTGCATCCGCATCTCCAAGAGCTTTGCGCACTTCTTCTGCATGGGTTACTGGAACAAATACAACAATTTTTTTCATTTCTTCTGCATATGTAGGAGCTAATACTTCTGTATTTTGTAACCCTAACGCATCAGCAAGTAAATCATTTACCCCGCCCTTAGCAATATCTACATTTGTATGTGCGGCATAAACCGCAATATCATTTTTAATACACGTTTCAATAATTCTTCCGTACGCCTTATCTGTATGAATCGCTTTTAATGGATTAAAGATTAAAGGATGGTGCGCTATAATGATATTCGCTCCTAATTGGATCGCCTCGTCCACAACTTCCTCAGTTACATCTAACGCGATTAATACGTGCTGGACAGGTTTATTAAGCGCTCCAATCTGTAAGCCAATCTTATCCCCTTCCATCGCTAAATGCTTCGGATACATACCTTCAAACAAAGAAATAATTTCATGACCATTCGGAATTTTACTCATGATAAAACCTCTCCTATCATTTTCATTTTCGCTTCTACTTCTGCACGCTTCGCTTTTGTCTCTTCAGACTCTGCTGCACGTTCTAACTGTTTTAAAATATTTTGGAAGTTTTTCAATTCCCCTTCCCACTTTTCAATAAAAGCTTCACTTTTTTCTTTTATTAAAAATGGACCCATAAACAATTCAGCTTGTTTATTTTCAGAGTAAGGTACTGCTGTATCTCCTCGCTCTCCGACTAAAATCTCGTAAATCTTTCCGTCTTCTATTACAATTTTCTCACGGATAAGCTCCCATCCATTTTCAATAAACCATTCACGGATATGGTGTGCTGCAATATTCGGCTGTAAGATTAAACGTGTTACACCTTCTAATTTTTCTTTACCACTTTCTAAAATGTCACGAATTAACGCTCCACCCATACCAGCAATCGTAATAACATCTACTTCTCCTGGCACTATAACAGCTAATCCATTCCCTTTACGAACGTCTACTTTATCTTGTAAGCCACTTTCAGCTACAGTTGCTTGTGCAGAGCGAAACGGTCCATCTACAACCTCTCCTGCAACTGCTTTTGTAGCAATATTATTTATAATTGTATAACACGGTAAATACGCATGATCCGATCCAATATCAGCTACTGTAGAGCCTACCGGAATCTCCCTCACAACTTCTTCTAATCGTTTCGAAAGCTTTACTTCATTCATGTATTTCCATTACTCCTTCTCTTCTCAGTCTGTCTCCATGATAATGAATTTATAGTAGTTGTTGCAAGTCCATAACAATACTTCAATTCTCTATTACTAATCGTATTTTAGATAGTATAGAAAAACAAGCCTTTTGCAAAAAGCAAAAGACTTGTTTTTCTATACTTTATTTTTTCTTCGATAACCAATCAGCTACTTTTGCCGCTTGATCAGCTGGAACTATATTTGGCGGCATATTTCCTTTTCCTTTTGAAATAACTTCTTTAATTTCATCTTTTGAAAGTTTCCCACCAATTTTTTGTAAATTAGGGCCTACCGCTCCTTGTAACTGATCACCATGACAGCTCGTACAGCTTTGCTTTACAATATCCTCTGGCTTTGATGCTGTTTGTGCTGGTTTCCCACCATTTTTTGCATCAGCTAACTCTTTAGATTTATTTAGCCCCTGAAATGAAAATACAAACATAACGATAATACCTAATGCTGCAATAAGAGCGAACGGAATCAACGGATTACGTTTCATATCTCTTCTCCCCCCTCTATACCGCTAAATAGTTAGATGATTCAGTCATTTATATTGTACTTGAAAACGCCCTATCAGAAAAGAGCAAACTACTACTTGTTAAAAATATTCCGTAAATTCATTTTATTGATTTTCACTATTATATCGCATATTATTTCGATAATTACTAACGTTTCTCATCATATTTTTTACTTTTCTACATATTATTTTGTATATAATAAACAAAATAAATCGAAAAATCGAAAAATGAGCATTTGCAAATCAAAAGACAATTCTGTAAAATAAATTACAAGAAATTGTAATCGTTGCCGATAGCTAAATTTTAACAAAAATTAACAAAATAAAAAAGTTTACTTCACAAAAGTGAAGTAAACTTAAAGGTAGCCTATTCTAAGAAATCCTTAAGACGCTTACTACGGCTTGGATGTCTTAATTTGCGAAGTGCTTTCGCTTCAATTTGACGAATACGTTCTCTCGTTACGCCGAATACTTTCCCAACTTCTTCAAGCGTACGAGTTCGTCCATCATCTAAACCAAAACGAAGACGCAGAACATTTTCTTCACGATCTGTTAGTGTATCTAACACATCTTCTAATTGTTCTTTTAGCAATTCATACGCTGCATGGTCCGCAGGCGATGTTGCTTCTTGGTCTTCGATAAAGTCACCTAAATGGGAGTCGTCTTCTTCACCAATTGGTGTTTCAAGAGAAACTGGCTCCTGTGCAATCTTTAAGATTTCGCGTACTTTTTCTGGAGCAAGATCCATTTCTTCACCAATCTCTTCAGGAGATGGTTCGCGTCCCAAATCTTGTAATAATTGACGTTGTACACGGATTAACTTATTAATTGTTTCAACCATATGAACTGGAATACGAATTGTTCGCGCTTGGTCTGCAATCGCACGTGTAATAGCTTGGCGAATCCACCAAGTTGCATACGTACTAAATTTAAAACCTTTACGGTAGTCGAACTTTTCAACTGCCTTAATTAGACCCATATTTCCTTCTTGGATTAAGTCTAAGAAAAGCATACCACGGCCCACGTAGCGCTTTGCAATACTTACTACAAGACGTAAGTTTGCTTCCGCAAGACGGCGTTTTGCTTCTTCATCGCCTTCTTCAATACGTGTCGCAAGTCGAATTTCTTCTTCAGCAGATAGTAAGTCTACACGACCAATTTCTTTTAAGTACATACGAACAGGGTCATTGATTTTCACACCTGGCGGCACACTTAAATCATTAAGGTCAAATTCTTCTTCCGTTTTTGTAATTTGACGATTATTAGGACCTTCGTCGTTGTCATTGTCACCAACTAAGTCAATCCCTTGTTCACCTAAATATTCATAGTATTCATCCATTTGATCGGATTCAATTTCAAATCCATTCATGCGTTCTGCAATCTCTTCATATGTAAGAACACCACGTTTTTTTCCGAGCTCAGTGAGTTGTTCTTTCACTTGCTCAAGGGTCATTTCAGTTTCAATTTGTTTAGAACGAGCTGGTTTATCAGCCATCTGTTCCCCTCCTTACGCGAGATACAAACATTCATTATACTAAAACTTTATCGAAAAAGCTATTTTCTTGCTTTTTGACTTTGTAAATATGCCACATAATATTTAGCAGCCTCTACAGGATCTGTTTTTTCCATTTGTTTTACTTTAAAGATAATTTCCATCTTTTCAAGTTTTTCTTTATGGCGTCTTAGCGCCTCCAAATGACCTTGTAACGCTTCTTCTGTGTACTCTGGATTAATAAATTCATCCGTCGAAATATCAGTAATAATATTTTTCAACTTTTCATCAGAGAGCCAACTTAAAAATGTTCCGACTGAAGGTTCATTTCCCTTTTCATAATATGCGTATAGTTCATATAAAATCCCTTTATGTTCTTCTGTATAAAAATCTTCTATATGAGGTTCCATACGTACTGTCACTTCTGCACTTTGCAACATATGGTAAATAATTTCTCTTTCTGCCCTTTCAAAACCTGTTAATTTCGGTTTCGTTTGAACAATTTGAGATGGCTTAGAAACCTGCTTTATTTGTTTTTGCTGTACCTTTTGTTCTTTGCGATATTGGTGCAATTGATTCAAAAGTGTTTCCATTGAATACGAAAATTCTTGCGATAATGATTTTAAATATGATTCCGCCTGCATCGCATCCTGTAGCAATGATAACTCTTTTAAAACACTTTTTACATATTCTTCTTTGCCAGACTCATCTTGCAAATTTTTCCCTAAACGCAAATAATTTATTTTGAAACCAACAAAACTTATACTTGATTTCACAAGATTTTCAAAAGCGGTTGTCCCATATTGTTGCACATATTCATCAGGGTCAAGCTTATCTGGCAAGGATGTAACTTTCACTTGGCAACCAACTTGCAATAGTAATTGCCCTGCTTTCATCGTCGCTTCTCGCCCTGCTTTATCACCATCATAGCAAAGAACAACAGTTTCAACGTTACGTCGCAGAAGTTTCGCTTGTTCTTCAGTTAAAGCTGTTCCCATTGTCGCAACAGCTTCTTCCACACCACTTTTCACCGCGGCTAGTACATCGGCATAACCTTCAAAAAGGACAACCTGCCCACGTTTTCTAATAAACGGCCTTGCTTGGTGGAAATTATACAACAGCTTACTTTTGTAAAAAATCGGTGTTTCAGGACTATTCAAATATTTCGGAGTGTCATCTCCTAATGCCCTTCCACTAAACGCTATCACCTTACCTTGTAAAGTATAAATCGGAAACATAACTCTTCCGCGGAAGCGGTCATAATGACTGCCATCCTTCTCACTTCTTACAAGAAGGCCAGCCTGTTCCATACTAGATAGCGACAAACCTCTTTTTTGTAAAATTTTCGTTGCTGCATCCCAAGCTTGTGATGCATAACCAATTTCAAATTTCTCAATCATCTCTTTTGTAATACCACGTTTTAATAAATATGAAAGTGCTTCATTTCCTTCTTCTGTATTTACTAATAAATGATGATAATACTTTTTCAAAAGTTCATGAGCCTGTTGCATGATGACAGTGTCATCAGATATGTCTTCTTGTTGTTGTTGTCCTTGCCCTGATGTATATTCTGCAACTGCAATTCCATTTCTTTCGCCAAGCTTTTGAACAGCCTCTGTGAAAGCAAGTCCTTCCATTTTCATAAGAAAAGAAAATACATTTCCACCTTCTCCACATCCGAAACAATGAAAAATTTGCTTATCAGATGAAACAGAGAATGAAGGAGAATTCTCACCATGAAATGGACAAAGGCCGAAATAGTTACGCCCCTGCTTTCTAAGTTGAACATACTCACCAATCACTTCTACAATATCGGATGATGTCCGAATCTGTTCAACAACTTCTTCAGGAATTCTGTTCCCCATAACTCCATCTCCGTGTCGTATTTTGTATTCGATATAAATTAAAAGATTCCTTTATAATTCGACAATATTTTTCTAAATTTGTTAGAAAGTACTGTCGATCACATTGTGTAAACGATTTTGGACCTTTCGTATAAGTCCCCAGTCTGCGTAAATTCGCAGATACATACTACTATATAAAATTGTATACATTTGCTCATCTGTTACAAATGTATCTCTTGGAGACAATACATATACTCCTTTTTCACAAGAAGACTAGCAAGAAGCACTATAGCCTGTATGATCATGAGATCTGTAGCTTTTGCATGTTAATAAATATAACAGTCAACTTCATCTTGCTCAGAATCTACATAGACCCAATTACCTTGCTGTTTTCTTGAACGATGAGCATAGGATACGACAAACAAAATTCCGACATAAAATTTTGTTCCAACTTGCACAATTGCATTCTTCACGGGATACGCATCTGCATCAAATAATATCTTATCTGATGTTTTGCATATTTCTGTATTCTACATCCCTTCTGTGAATCCTTCCATAATGTGCGTTTTCTTGTCTAGATTTTGTCGATTTAACGTAAATACATGTCTTTTTCGAAAATCCTATCCCTAGTTTATTCTGAAAAATTAAAGTCTAAACGTAAAATATAGGTTTTTATCACAATTTTTTATTATAATATATTTTCTTCAACTACGCTACATATCCCTTTAATTTTCATCTTACACTTAAAGATAACGAAATCGTTCCTTTAGCATAATTAAAAAACAGAAGAATATAAGTATAACCATTCCGCTATATTCTATTACTAAGCCGAAAGTTCATGCTCTACTTCGCATCTTCCTCTAACGCCTTCTCACGAGCGAAAAAAGCACATTCACCTTTGGTAAATGTGCTAAAACATTTTTTGGTTTTGCACTGCATTCACAATAATATTTGCTGTTTCTTCAATTGCCTTATTTGATACATCAATCACTTGACAATTTATTTTACTAATTACTTCCTCAAAATGATCAATTTCTTCTTGAATACGATTAATATTTGCATATGTTGCTCCATCACTTAATCCAAGTGATTTCAATCGTTCTTTTCGAATATGATTTAACTTATCTGGTATAATTTTCAAACCGAAACATTTCTCTTTTGCCACTTGATATAATTCCTCAGGCGGATCCACTTCCGGTACAAGTGGTACATTAGCAACTTTCAAACGTTTGTTATGCGCTAAATATTGTGAAAGTGGTGTTTTTGATGTACGTGAAATTCCAATCAACACGATATCAGCTTTTAAAATACCACGTGCATCTCTACCATCATCATACTTAACTGCAAATTCAATCGCTTCAATTTTTTTAAAGTACTCTTCATCTAATCTTCGAACGACACCTGGCTCATACCTTGGTACTTGCCCTGTAATTTCTTCAATTTGATCGATAAGAGGTCCGATAATATCGTATGCCTCTACTCCTTCTTTTGCCGCTTCTGTCAATAAATATTGACGCATATCAGGCTTTACTAACGTAAAACAAATAAGCGCTTGATTGCTCTTGGCAATCGAGATTACTTCTTTTAATGTCCCTGTATCTTCTACATACGGTACACGCCTAATATCAGGAGCGAATGGGAACTGTCCCATTGCCGCTCTAACAACCAAATCAGCCGTTTCTCCTACAGAGTCAGATACGACATATACGATTTTATTATCCATTACATTACCTCACTTTAAACAAATTACACTTATTCGTTATTTACTAAATTTACAAACGCACGTGTAATATTTGTTTTTGTAATTCGTCCAATCACTTCTAAACCTTGTTTCGTATCCTTCACAACCGGCATCGCATCAATCTGTCTTTCTATTAATTCCATCGCAATATCATATAAAGAATCCTCCCTGCGACACATCGCAATGTTTGGCATCCTTGTCATGATAATATTAACCGGAAGAGAGGTTAAATCCTGCTTTCCTAAGCTAGCTCGTAATAAATCTTTACGAGATACAACGCCAACTAATAAAGTAGCTTGATCTACAACAAATAATGTACCAACGTCCTCTAGAAACATAGTACAGATTGCATCGTATACTGATACATTTTTATCAATTACAGCCGGTCTAGATTGATAATCTTGCACTTTAATTTTCTTAACAGCTTCAGATAATAGCTGTCCCCCGGTTTTACCCGTATAAAAATAACCTACACGTGGACGCGCTTCTAAATAACCAGCCATCGTTAAAATTGCTAAGTCTGGTCTTAGCGTTGCACGTGTTAAACCCAATTGCCCAGCAATTGACTCCCCTGTAATAGGACCGTGATCTTTTACAATCTGAATGATATGCTCTTGCCGTTTATTCAGCTCTATGATAATCACCACCTTTAATGCACAACGAAAAAAGTTATACTATCTCTTAAATATTATATACTAAATATGCTATCCGAAAAAGAAAGTATGTAAAAAGGACCGTATACGGCCCTTTTTATATTTGAAACTTATCAAGTTGTTCCAAGAAACGCCTTGTTTTCAAATAAATCCCACAATATTCGTCATAATATGTATTCAATACTGTGCGCATTTGTTTTTTTGTACTATCCTTCACCGATACATTACCGAGCCGGTGTAAATCAAAGTGAAAAAAGAGACGTAATAATTTATGAACAGCCTCTCCCACCGGAATACGATACGGATCTTGCTCCGCATGACGCGAGCACAGAAAACCGCCTTCCCGGACAGAGAAGGCGACAAAATCTGTTTCTTGATGACAAATAGCACATGTATCAAAGTACGGGCGCATCCCTAATACCGGAAGCATTTTCGTTTGATAAATTAATGATAATACTTCTGGATCAACACCCTCACACATATAATGCAACGTTTGATATAACATTTCAAATAAATACGGATTATGCTTCTTATCTTCTGTTGCTTTATCGGTTAATTCAATAATAAATGATGCATAAGCAGTTAAAAATATATCCTCGCGAATTTCTTTCATAGATGAAATAATCTCGCCTTGTTGCAAAGTTCCAAGTCCAGATCCCATTTGAATAAGAAAATGACCATGTGTCATAAGTTGCGAAATAGCTGCTAACCGACTCTTCGGCTTTTTCGCCCCTCTTGCCATTGCACTTACCTTACCAAATTCCCGTGAGTATATTGTAACAATTTTATTTGTTTCTCCGTAATCTGTCGTACGGATAACAATGCCCTCAACTTTTTGAAACATGTTCGTCACCATCCAAGGTTTGAACAAAACGGGTCAAGAAATTGGAGAGTCTAGATGCGCTAACTCCTCTTCATGTTGATCCATCTCATCGTTTACGTCTTTTTCCATTTCTTTCAAAAGCAAATACGTTTCAATGCTTCCTGTTTTGGAGAAAAACTTCCAGGTAAAATCTAGCATAAGAATCCACCTTTCTCAATAAGCGTAGCCTATAAACCAATTTCTTTTGTTGTTATTAAGTTGACCCATTTTGTTCATTTTCATGTGAGAAAAATTTTTCCTAATTTATCAAGGTTCA
Organism: Bacillus sp. C30; assembly: GCF_040838255.1. Classification (NCBI taxonomy): domain Bacteria; kingdom Bacillati; phylum Bacillota; class Bacilli; order Caryophanales; family Bacillaceae; genus Bacillus; species Bacillus sp. C30. The sequence goes on from NZ_JBFPJH010000004.1 coordinate 13,886, forward strand.
TAAAAACCAATAATCAGCGGATGAACAAACCATCCACTGATCACAACTTTACTTCATATTAATACTCGTCTTCACGGAAACCAAGGTCACGAAGCTGTGACATCTTATTACGCCAATCTTTTTGCACTTTCACCCATACTTCTAAAAATACTTTAGAACCAAGAAGTGCTTCAATGTCAAAACGAGCTCTCTTACCGACTTCTTTTAACATCTTCCCTTGCTTACCTATAATAATTCCTTTTTGTGATGCACGTTCAACAACAATCGTTGCGTTTATATAAACCGCTCCGCCCTCACGCTTTTGAATTGCATCAATAACAACCGCTACAGAATGCGGTACTTCTTCACGTGTTAAATGTAATACTTTTTCACGAATAAGCTCTGAAATAATAAATCGCTCTGGATGATCCGTTACTTGATTATCCGGGTAATATTGCGGTCCTTCTGGTAAATACTTTTTAATTGCTCCGATTAACGCTTCAACGTTATTACCGTCCAATGCAGAAATTGGCACAATCTCCGCGAACTCATATAATTTACGATATTGATCAATCAACTCCAGCAATTGCTCTGGATGAAGTTGGTCAATTTTATTAATTACCAAAAATACCGGTTGTTTCGTTTCTTGTAATTTCTCAATAATAAATTCCTCACCACGACCATATCCTTCAGTTGCATTGACCATAAACAAAACAATATCAACTTCTTTTAATGTCGTTTGAGCCATCTTCACCATGAAATCGCCTAGTTTATGTTTAGGTTTATGTATTCCTGGTGTATCAATGAAAACTACTTGTGAATCATTTTCTGTATATACACCTTGAATTTTATTACGAGTTGTTTGTGGCTTATCGCTCATAATGGCAATTTTTTGGCCAATAATACGATTTAAAAATGTAGATTTCCCAACATTCGGTCTGCCAATAATAGAGACAAAACCTGATTTATAACCTTTTCTATTCATGTAAATCCTCCGCTAAAAATGCTCCTGGTAACAATTCTCCGACTGTTGTCTCTTGAACATCACCATGTAAGTTTGATAGGTATACTTTCGTATCCTGTTTACATAATTCTATCATAACTTGTCGACATGCTCCACAAGGAGGTACTGAACGCTTTGTATCCGCTACGACTGCAATAGCTACAAACTCGTTATCCCCTTCAGAAATTGCCTTAAATAAAGCTGTTCGTTCTGCACAGTTACATAAACCATATGATGCATTTTCAACATTACATCCACGATATATTTTTCCATCCTGAGTTAGTAAAGCTGCACCTACTTGAAATTTAGAATATGGTACGTACGCTCGTTTACGCGCTTCGGTTGCTTCTTGAATTAATTGTTTGCTATTCATATTCCCGCATCCTTTCCATTCATAGATGTGAATAGATACACTCTTTCATTAAAGGCCTTCACGGCGCTCCCAAAGCTTAATAAAAGCTTCGGAATGCAACTATACCATATACGGTAAAAAGATAATAGCACCAATTACAGCAGCTATAATTGCAAATAATAAAACTGCCCCTGCTGCAACATCCTTTGCAATTTTTGCAACCGGATGAATATCGACGGTTGCTAAGTCTACTGTTTTTTCAATAGCCGTATTCACCATCTCTAAACTCATTACAATCCCTATCACAATAAGTACGACAATCCATTCCATTGTTGTAATATGGAAATAAAAGCCGCAGCATATAACGATGACTGCGGCTAAATAATGAATTTTCATATTTCGTTCATGACGAAGACAAAAGTATATACCAGCTATAGCATATCCAAAACTATCTAAAAGTTTTCCTGTTTTCATCGTCCTAATCCAAAGGCCTCTAAAATTTCTTTTTGTCTTCCAAACATTTCTTTCTCATCTTCTTCTGTCATATGATCATAACCAAGCAAATGCAAAAAGCCATGTAGTGCTAAAAACCCAAGTTCTCGATCAAAAGAATGTCCATATTCTTCAGCTTGTTCTTTTGCTCTTGGAATAGAAATAATAAGATCTCCTAACATACGCGGCATCTCTGCACCGACAATTTCCATTTCGCCTTCTCCCATTTCTTCCATAGCAAAAGAAATAACGTCCGTAGGCTGATCCTTATCTCGGTAATCACGGTTTATTTCACGAATACGTTCATTATCTACAAATGTAACCGATAATTCTGCGCCTTCTTCTATGTTCTCCATTTGGGCTGCTTTCTCTACTAAACCTCGAATCAAACTTATATATTCGTCTTTCACTTCTTCTGTTTCATCAATAAAATCAATTAATAAACTCATTCTTTCTCCTTTTCTTCCGGCGGTTCCGGATATGTAATACGGGAATGGAAAATACCATTTAACGTTTCACATAACGTTTTTCCAACGATTTGTAGTTCCTTAAATGTCAAATCACATTCACTAAATTGACCATCTTGCAGGCGATCTTTAATAATACTTTGCACTAAATTATTAATCTGATCTGGTGTTGGATGGTTCATCGAACGTACCGCCGCTTCCACACTATCAGCAATACCAACGATCGCCGACTCTTTAGAAGTTGCTTTTGATCCTGGATAGCGGAACATTCCCTCCGTATATTTCTCTTTATCTTCTTTAATCGCATTATAATAAAAATATTTAAGTAACGTTGTACCATGATGCTGTCCAGCAATATCGATAATTTCTTGAGGTATATGGTGTTCTTCTAACATTCTCACCCCATCGGTTACATGAGCAATTATAATATCTTTGCTCGTTACAGGATCTAATCTATCATGCGGGTTTTCAATACCCATTTGGTTTTCAATAAAAAACTGTGGTTGTACAGTTTTCCCTACATCATGATAATACGCCCCTACACGCGCTAATACTCCATTTGCTCCAACTGCTTCACAAGCAGCTTCTGAGAGATTAGCTACCATTACACTATGATGATATGTACCTGGTGCTTCTAATAAAATTTTACGCAAAAGCGGGTGATTCGGACTTGAAAGTTCCATCAATTTCATACTCGATACAATCCCAAGACCACTTTCTAAATACGGTAAAATCCCCATAGCTAGAACAGAAGAGATAATACCCGAAACAGCAGCCATTAATAATTGCACCCCAATTTCAAGAGGCGAAAAGTTCCCGTTACGTAATAATAGCAAAGCCGCTAATACGACTACATTTAATACAGAAACGAGTATACCAGCTTGTAAAATCATCGTACGACGATTTTTTTCTCTCAAGAAAATACTAACTGATAATGAACTTAATAAAACATAAATCCCCACACTATAATTCAGTGTACTCGTTACACCTTCATTAAACATAATACTTCCGCATACAGAAAAGATCATACTCGTTAAAAATACAAATCGATCACCAATCATTAATTTTACAAGTATTGTTCCCATGGCAACTGGAACAACATACGCGATTCCTGCATACTCAAGTTTTTGAAACAAACTAATGATTTTCATTAAAACAATCGTGATAGACAAAATTGTAATATACGCTAAGACATACGGCCTATCTTCTCTTTTCCGCTGTAAAAACACTTCAAACTGCTTATGCATAAAGTACAATAGCACACCAATGAGTACCGCTAACCCAACATAGGGTTGAAAACTGTTCCCTTTTTCTAACAGGCCAACTAATTTCAACTGATTGTACATATCACTTGAAATCGTTTCACCTTCTCTAACAAGGACTTGCCCTTGAAGAATATAAACAGGTGGAACTAAATCTTCTTCCGCTTTTCTCTTCTCTTTTGTTAAGGTCGGATCATAAAAATAGTTTGCAGAAATCGCATATTTCCCTAACGCCTTAATAGATTCCTTTAAACCATTATCAACATTAACACTATTCATCTCACTTACATATCGTTCCTTCGCATCCTTCAATTCGTCCATTTTAACATGCTCAGTCATGATACTATTAATAGCTGTAACTGTTGCATCTTTCGCTAATACTAATTGGTTCGAATCTGCATTAATTAAGTTTAGTAAGTTTGAATCAGATAATTCTTTCGTTAAATCAGTAGGCAATTTTTTTTTCAACTTGTCCACTTTTTCAGCATCAGTAATCTTTTTTTGCTCATCCGGTCCAACCGCTTTAATCTCTTGTATCACTTCATCTACTTTAGCAAAGACGTCATTCACAATATCCACTTTATTTTGTTTATACTCACTTTTATATGTATATTGATCTTCAACTTTTGTAGCGGCTTCTTTTTTCTTTTTGTCCGTTGTAACTTTATCTTCAATTTTAATAGGAGAATGGATTGTTTTTTTCGCAATAGAATATGTTGTAACATCTAATTGCTCTGGTTTTACATTATTCATAAGTGCAAAAAACAGTACTGCTCCTAATAAAACGTAAGAAATCCAACTTAGTTTTTTCGAATGTTGTAAATTACGAAACCACTTAGAAATTTCTTGAGATCTTGACATGATTTCAATACCTTCTCCTCTCCAGAAATAAAGTAAAACTATTTATAGCTTTCATTTCTTCCAGCCAACGATGCTTTTTAGGACCATATTTTTATAGACCATCACCTATAGTTTATTTCCCTCGTCTTTAATGATAGTAAAAAATATGTCATTCGCCAACCTTATCATACAAAAAGAAATGATCCTGACAAATAGGATCATTCCATTTTATCATATGCCTCAATAATACGTTGCACTAACGGGTGTCTCACAACGTCCGTTTGTTCCAATGTAATGAACGAAAGACCTGATACACCAGATAAAATATTAGCAGCAATAGAAAGACCTGACTTTACCCCTTTTGGCAAGTCTACCTGTGAGGGATCCCCCGTAATAACCATTTTAGAACTAAAACCTAATCGTGTTAAAAACATTTTTATTTGAACACCAGTTGTATTTTGCGCCTCATCTAATATAACAAATGAATCATCAAGAGTACGCCCTCTCATATAAGCAAGAGGTGCAATTTCAATTACACCACGTTCCATCATACGTTGTGTATATTCTTGTCCAAGAATATCATGTAACGCATCATATAGTGGACGTAAATACGGATCTACTTTTTCTTTCAAATCACCTGGTAAAAACCCTAAGCTCTCTCCAGCTTCTACAGCAGGTCTTGTTAAAATAATTTTCTTTACATACCCTTGCTTTAAAGCTCTCACAGCCATTACTACGGCTAAGTATGTTTTTCCTGTCCCAGCAGGTCCTATCCCAAATACAATATCATTCTTTTTCATTGCATGAATATATCGTCTTTGCCCCATCGTTTTCACACGAATGGATTTACCTTTTGCCGTTTTAAAAATTTCCTCTTCATATAATTCTTCGAATTGAGCAATTTTCCCTTGTTGCCCAAGCTGAATCGCATACGCAACATCTCTTTCCGAAATTGATACACCTTTACGGATAACAACAAGTAACTGTTGTAAGATTTTTTCTACGAGCACCACAGTTTCATCTGCCCCAGATACACGAACAGATTCTCCTCTAGTCACAATCGATACACTAAGTTCTCGTTCAATTACTTTTAAATGAGCATCATTTACCCCAAAAAGAGCGATTGCTTCGTTGGGATTTTCCAATTGTTGGTTCATTTCTACTAATTGTTCTGCCATTACTCAGTCTCCTTGAATATCGGATTCAGATATTGGTTGTGGCTCTGCAATATTTTCAATCACTGTATAATGTAATGTGACCTTTAGGTGATCCGCCTCAACCTCTTTACTCAAAATGTTATCACTTACAATCATAGCATGTTCATCCAATTTTTTCTTCAGTTCTTTTTCTGCCATCTCTTTCGCTACTTTCATTGCTTGTTTTTCGGTATATTCTCGGTTCGCTTCTTCCTCTTCTCGTACAATATCTTTCTCGTATGCAATTGGTAATGTAAATCCAAATAATTTCACATCATGTTTTACACTTTCAGTACGAGAGCGCTTATACTTATCCTGTAGAAATCCCCATATTTTTATTTTAGTACTCCCAAATTTAAGGAAATATTCATTGTATGAATTACCAGTATACACTTGAAATTGTGTCTTTAACGGAACATCCACCTCAGATTTATACCACGTTTCTCCATATACAATCCCTTTAGCCGAAACAACTGTCGGATTCTCCTCATTACCATACATCCCGGATACGAGAAGTTGCCCCTTTTCTACATGGTCATTTTTCATGACAACCGGCTTCCCAACTTCCACAAATGTTTTTGTAATAATCCCTTCTTTTTTTGCTACTAAGTTTTGTGGCTGTTGTTCACTTTCTTTTTTCGGCTCATTTTTTTCAACAATCTTAAAATGATATGTTGTCCCTCTTATTTCTAATCCCGCCCAAGTAATCGCATTAATATTGTCTGTCAAATGACGTTGAACATCTTCTACACTCGGCATTTGGAATTGTAATTTACCTTTTTTTATACCCATTTTGTCCAATTCTTTCATCAATATATATTCTGTTTCAGGTTTTGCTCCTGTAATTTCAATTTTCCACACCATATTTGACAATGCGATCATTCCGAAAAAAAATATTAAAAACCCAATTAAAAATCCACTATTTTTAATTATACGCTTATTCCAAAAAGGAAAACCGTAACGTCCAATAAAATATAATTTACATTCATTTTTTCTATAAATTGGTTTTATCTTTTTCACATCTCGTAATAACATACAAAAAACTAACGTTTCATCAGCTATCTTCTTTACATCCCAAACGAGTAATTTCTTCCGCACACACTCGTTAACAAAGCGTTCCGCTCCTCTACCTTCAATTCGCACCTTTACATACCCAAGCCATTTTATAAACCATTTATTTTTCATCGACTATCTCCACTACCTTTCTAAAAGTAGATACACTACTTTTCAATTCGATTATCAAACTAGCTCGTACTAAAATTTTAATTAGCAGATTCCTTGATCCTCACTAATTATTAACCTTCACGAGCCAGTTTTTTACGTGGAACTCAATTCCCACCTATCCTCTTTGTACGAACCGAATATTGAGGCCAGAACGTTACCGCCTGTTAATACAAGGTAACGAAGAAAAACTTCACAAACGGAAGTTTCTCCTCACTCCTCTTTCTTTTCATTTTCTAAAAACGTCACTTGTTCAATAATCCCTTCAAGCAACAGTTCTTCTGGAAGGATTGTTTTAATAACAAAGGATTGACCTTTAATTAATAATTGACCATGTTTCAATAGCAATCTTACCTCTTTATCTGAAAACACTAATAATCCTCGATGATTTTCTATATAGATATGTACTTGCCCAACAAGCGTGATCCGAGGTAGATCCATTAACACATCCACTGGCAGGTCTATTTGCTTCGTTAACCAATTCTTCATTTGTTCTATTTTTTTCATCTCAAAAGACCCCCTCTCATCCCATATGTATGAAAAAAGAGCTTGTAATATCACGTCCAAACTGAAAAAAGCATAAAAAAACGTCTCATACGAAATGAGACGCTTTTTTATGCTAATAGCTGGATAACCAGCTTATTCACAAGTGATCCGTCTGTTTTACCTTTTACTTTCGGCATAACAGCAGTCATCACTTTACCCATATCTGCTTTAGATGTAGCACCAACTTCAGAAATAACTTGCTTAATTATATCCGCTAGTTCTTCTTCTGTTAATTGCTCCGGCAAATATGCGCTTAAAATCTGAATTTCACTTTGCAGTTTATCAACAAGGTCTTCACGACCAGCTTTTTTAAATTCAAGGAGGGAGTCCTTATACTGTTTTACTTCACGAGCTAAAACTGTTAATTCCTCTTCTTCAGTAAGAGTATGTTGCAGTTTAATACCTTCATTTTGTAAAGCAGCCTTAACCATACGAATAACGGTTAATTTTTCTTTTTGTTTATTCTTCATCGCTTGTTTCATATCATCGTTTAAACGACCGAGAAGACTCATAACTTACACCCTCTCTTAGAACTTACGCTTTCTTGCCGCTTCAGATTTCTTCTTACGTTTTACACTTGGCTTTTCATAAAACTCGCGCTTTCTTGCTTCAGCAAGTGTACCAGTTTTAGAAACCGATCTTTTAAAACGGCGAAGTGCATCCTCCAAAGACTCGTTTTTACGAACGACTGTTTTTGACATTCTCTTTCCCTCCCTCCGAAACATCACACTTACATACTAATTTCAGCATGCAAAAAGAAACCCTTCTTCAGCATGTCTTTTACGATTATAATACATTTTATCACTTCAGGTCAACTATTTGGCAGAATAAAAGAAGAATAGATGCCCTTACCTGTTCAAAAGCTATGTAGATAGCTATTATCCTTTTCTCCTGAAGACAACTATATTTTTTATCATTACACCTTTTTTAATACAAGAAAGCATTAAATAACTACTCATTCAACGTACCTGCCTTTTCAGTACTTAACTTCTCCACAAAAAAAAAGAAAGCATGCAAATCGTTTCCGTTTGCATGCTTTTTTATCCCGCTATTTGCCAGGACAGTAAGACCCCCACCTCAAAATTCAGCGAAAGCAAAGAACTTAGGCGGGGGTCAGGCTGATGATCAGCGGGGATGAACAAACCCCCCCACTGATTAAAGTTTCATTTTATGCACTTGCTGATTCTTTTTTTACATCATCTTCAAGAACACGAACAAACTGCGCTTCGTTATATGGATAACCAGCTTTTGTAATTTTCACTTTTACTAGCTTACCAATCAATTCTTCAGATCCTTCAATCACAATTTTTAAGTAGTTATCTGTATAACCTACATATAAACCTTCACGGTCACCATCTTTAAATGTCTCTTCCGGAATGATTTCAAGTACTTCACCTTCAAATCTAGAAGCATACTCTTTCGCTAATTGATTTGATAGCTCAATTAGACGGTGAACACGATCGTTCTTCACGTCTTCAGGAACTTGATCTTCCATACGTGCTGCTGGAGTACCTGTACGTTTCGAATAAGGGAAAACGTGTAATTCAGAGAAACGATTCTCTTTAATGAAATTGTACGTTTCCATGAATTCCTCTTCTGTTTCGCCTGGGAATCCAACAATTACGTCTGATGTAATCGCAAGACCTGGTAACGCTTCTTTCAAACGATCTAAACGCTCTTGGAAAAATTCCATCGTATACTTACGGCGCATACGTTTCAATACAGTATTAGATCCTGACTGTAATGGAATATGCAAGTGACGTACAACTACTTCTGATTTATCTAACACTTCAATTACTTCATCAGAAATTTGACTCGCCTCAATAGAAGAAATACGAAGGCGTTTCAATCCGCCTACTTCCGCTTCCATATCGCGCAGTAATCCAGCTAAGTTATACTCTTTTATATCTTCGCCGTACCCACCTGTATGAATACCTGTTAATACGATTTCTTTATAGCCAGCATCTACTAATTGCTGCGCTTGTTTAATAACTTCTTTTCCATCACGAGAACGCATTAAACCACGCGCCCAAGGAATGATGCAAAATGTACAGAAGTTATTACAACCTTCTTGTATTTTTAAAGATGCACGTGTACGGTCCGTGAAATATGGTACATCGAGCTCTTCATATACACGTGTTTTCATAATATTACGGACAGCATTAATTGGTTGACGCTCTTTACGGAATTCTTCGATGTATCCTAACATCTTCTCACGATCTTGCGTACCAACAACAATATCTACACCTGGAATTGCCATAATTTCCGCTGGAGATGTTTGTGCATAACATCCAGTTACACAAATTACCGCATCTGGATTTTGGCGTACAGCACGTCTAATTACTTGACGGCTTTTTTTATCTCCAGTATTCGTTACTGTACATGTGTTAATAACGTATACATCAGATTTTTTTTCATATTCAGTTCTTTCATAACCACCTTGTTTAAACAATTGCCAAATCGCTTCTGTTTCATAGTGGTTTACTTTACAACCTAACGTGTGGAACGCAACAGTTGCCATTGATTATCACCCCATCAATTCAAAATGATAAGAAGCGGCACTTAACGCATAAAGCGGAGCCGTTTCTGTTCTTAAAATTCTTGGTCCTAAACTACATGGTACAAATTTATGTTCACGAAGTGCGGTTATCTCTTCCTCCGCTAAACCGCCTTCTGGTCCAAATACAATCAGCAGTTTTTGGCCTGGTTTAATCGTCGCTAAAGCTTTCGCAAAATTAGATTTCTCACCTTGTTTCGCTTCTTCTTCATACGCAACAAGGCAAACATCATACTCGCTACTCATCGACAGCAGTTGTTTAAATGATGAGGGAACGTGTACTTCTGGAATTTCACTTCTATGCGATTGTTCCGCAGCTTCTTTTACAATTTTTTTCAAACGCTCAACTTTTTTATCTGCTTTTTTCGCATCCCACTTTACAATAGATCGAGATGCTTGAAATGGTAAAAATGCAGCTGCCCCAAGCTCAGTTCCTTTTTGAAAAATTAACTCTAGCTTGTCTCCTTTCGGCAGTCCACTTGCAATCGTCACGAACACAGGAAGTTCGCTTGACGCCTCTACCCATTCTACAATAGTGGTATCCACAAATTCACTGGTAATTTCAGCAATTGAACACTCTGCTGTTTTACCATTTACACAGCAATAAATGTGGTCACCAGCTGACATACGCATCACTCTTGCGATGTGATGGACATCATCACCCATTATGCGAATACTTGTCTCATTTACATATTTCTCTTCTACAAAATAACGTTGCATATAATCACCTTAGTAGAGTTTCGTTCCTTTCGTAAGTCAACACTTACGAAAAGAACGAAACGTTATCATTTTCATATAACAAACGGCAAGTCCCTCACCTTATACGGTGAGAGACTCCCCTGTTCTTTATAGACTAAAATCTATATTACGCATTTCGTGCAATAATTGCTACCCAATCTTCCATTCGAAGTACTTCTTCAATTGAAAATCCAGCTGTTTCTAACGCTTCAGAAATTACTTTTTCTTTCGCCCCAATAATACCAGATGTAATAAATAATCCACCTGACTTCACAACTCTCGCTGCATCTTCAGGGAATAGAAGAATAATTTCCGCTAGTAAATTTGCTACGATTAAATCAACTGGACCTTCAATACCTTCTAATAGACTATTCTGTCCAACATTGACAATGTCATCTGTTTTATTTAAGCGCACATTCATTTCTGCACTTTCAACTGCAACTGGGTCTAAATCATACGCTTGAACAGAAGCCGCACCTAATTTTGCCGCAGCAATACTAAGTACCCCCGAACCTGTCCCCACATCAATCACAGTATCACCTGGCTGAACCGTTTTTTCTAACGCACGAATACACATCGTCGTTGTTGGATGTGTCCCTGTACCAAACGCCATACCTGGATCTAATTCAATAATTTTTTCATCTGGAGAAGACGGTGTATACTCTTCCCACGTCGGCACAATTGTGAATGTATCAGAAATTTGAACTGGATGATAATACTTCTTCCAAGCAGTAGCCCAATCTTCCTCATCGACTTCATTAATTGTAATAGTTCCTTTACCAATCTCGATGTCGAAAGATGGTAGTGCATCAATAGATGATTTTACACCTGCAACCGTTTCGTGTAAAGAATCCGTTTGTGGGAAATATGCTTTTACCAAAACACCCTCACTTGGATATTCATCTGGGTTAAGTGCATAAATCTCACCGTATTGTTGCTTGCGCTCTTTCGTCAACTCCGCTGGGTCCTCAATCGCAACCCCGCTAGCGCCTGCTTCATGCAAAATATGAGAGACAGCTTCTACTGCTTCTTCTGTTGTATGAATACTAATTTCTGACCATTTCACAATTTACCAACTCCATTTTTTATTTCCATTATTCCCCTTTGAAAGCACGTTTAAGCTTTCTGAATAAGCTATCATCCTGCTCTTCTTGCCCTGCAAATTCACGCAATAAATCTTTTTGATGTGAAGTTAATTTCGTCGGCACAACAACACGAACGACTACATATTGATCTCCTTGACCATATCCACGTACGTTCGGAGCACCTTTTCCTTTTAAGCGGAATTCTGTTCCTGTTTGTGTTCCTGCTGGAATTTTCAGCTTCACTTTGCCATGAACGGTAGGAACTTCTACTTCCGCACCAAGTGCCATTTGCGCAAATGTTATTGGCATTTCGCAAATAATGTGATCCCCTTCGCGTTCAAAGAATTCATGATTTCTCACATGAACAACAACATATAAGTCACCTGCCGGTCCGCCATTTACGCCTGCTTCACCTTTTCCAGATACACGAATTTGTTGACCATTATCGATACCCGCTGGAATTTTAACATTGATTTTTTTACGTTTACGAACTTTACCAGAACCATGGCATGTCGTACATTTCTCTTTAATCATTTGACCTGTTCCTGAACAATGTCCACAAGCTTGACGGTTTACAATACGTCCAAATGGTGTATTTTGTTCTACACTTACTTGCCCTGATCCTGAACAGTGTTTACATGTTTCTTTTGAAGTCCCTGGTTTTGCTCCACTACCCTTACAAGTATCACATGGATCCTCCACTGGAATCTCAACGTTTAATTCTTTACCAAAAATAGCTTCTTCAAACTCTAAAGTAACTTGATATTGTAAATCAGCACCTTGACGTGGAGCATTTGGATCACGACGTCTGCCGCCACCGCCAAAGAATGAACTAAAGATATCTTCGAAACCGAAGCCACCGCCGAAGTCTCCTCCGCCACCGAAACCTTGATTCGGACCAGCGTGACCAAATTGATCATACTGCGCACGCTTTTGATCATCGCTCAATACTTCGTATGCCTCTTGTACTTCTTTAAACTTTTCAATTGCATTTTCTTCTTTACTTACGTCTGGATGATATTTTTTAGCCAAACGACGATACGCTTTTTTAATTTCATCTTTTGAAGCGCCCTGGCTAAGTCCAAGGACCTCATAATAGTCTCGTTTATTCATAAATTTGCAACCCCCGAATCTTTCACATAAACGTAATTTTAACACCGAAAGAAAGTGCTTTGCAACAAAGTTTCCTCACTTACAGTATGCAAAATAAAAAACTTAAGATCCTCACACATTTCTTCTTATTCGTGAAAAAAGCCAAAGCCAAGGCACGCTTGACTTTGACTTTTTGTCATCTTACTTATTTTATTTCACTGTATTACTTGTCTTCTTTTACTTCTTCAAACTCAGCGTCTACTACATTATCTTTTTTCGCGCCAGCGTCTTGTGCTCCTTGTGCACCTTCTGCTTGCCCTGCAGCCGCTTGAGCTTGCTCGTATAATTTAACAGTTAATTGTTGTACGATTTCTTGAAGAGCATCTTTTTTCACACGGATTTCTTCAAGTTCGTTTTTCTCGATTGCCGCTTGTAATGCTTCTTTCGCTTCCGTTGCTTTCGCTACTTCAGCTGCATCTACTTTACCTTCTAAATCTTTTACAACTTTGTCTGTTTGGAATACAAGTTGGTCAGCTTCGTTACGAAGTTCAACTTCTTCCTTACGTTTTTGGTCAGCATCAGCATTTGATTCAGCTTCTTGTACCATACGATCTACTTCTTCATCAGAAAGACCTGAAGAAGATTGGATTGTAATAGTTTGCTCTTTGCTTGTTCCTAAGTCTTTTGCACGTACGTTAACGATACCGTTCGCATCAATATCGAATGTTACTTCGATTTGTGGAATTCCACGTGGTGCTGGCGGAAGGTCTGTTAATTGGAAACGACCTAACGTTTTGTTGTCAGCTGACATTGGACGCTCACCTTGTAGTACGTGAATGTCTACCGCTGGTTGGTTATCAGCAGCTGTTGAGAATACTTGTGACTTACTTGTCGGAATTGTAGTGTTACGCTCGATTAGTTTCGTGAACACACCGCCCATAGTTTCGATACCTAAAGAAAGTGGAGTTACGTCTAATAATAGAACGCCCTCTACATCACCAGTAAGTACGCCACCTTGAACTGCAGCACCTAATGCTACAACTTCATCTGGGTTTACACCTTTGTATGGCTCTTTACCAGTTTCACGTTTAATTGCTTCTTGTACAGCTGGGATACGAGTAGATCCACCAACAAGGATAACTTTATCTAATTCGCTTGGAGCAAAACCAGCGTCTTTTAATGCACGACGAGTTGGCTCTAATGTTCTTTCAACAAGACCAGCTGAAATTTCTTCGAATTTAGCTCTTGTTAACGTTAATTCTAAGTGTAATGGGCCAGCAGCTCCAGCACTAATGAATGGTAATGAAATTTGTGTTTGTGTTACACCAGAAAGATCTTTCTTCGCTTTTTCAGCTGCATCTTTCAGACGTTGAAGTGCCATTTTATCTTGGCTTAAATCAATGCTATTTTCTTTTTTGAATTCAGCTACTAAATGATCGATGATAACTTGGTCAAAGTCATCTCCACCAAGACGGTTGTCACCAGCAGTTGAAATAACTTCGAATGTGCCGTCTGCTAACTCAAGGATAGATACATCAAATGTACCGCCACCTAAGTCATATACTAAGATTTTTTGCTCTTCATCTTGTTTTTCTAAACCGTAAGCAAGTGCTGCGGCTGTTGGTTCGTTAATGATACGCTCAACTTCTAAACCAGCGATACGACCAGCATCTTTCGTTGCTTGACGCTCTGCATCGTTGAAGTATGCAGGTACTGTAATAACAGCTTTCGTTACTGTTTCACCTAAGTATGCTTCAGCAGAAGCTTTTAAGTTTTGTAAAATGATTGCAGAAATTTCTTGAGGTGTAAAATCTTTACCTTCAACTTCTACTTTGTAGTCTGTACCCATATGACGTTTAACAGACATGATTGTATTTGGGTTTGTAATTGCTTGACGCTTCGCAACTTCCCCAACTTGACGCTCTTCATTTTTGAAAGCTACAACAGAAGGTGTTGTACGGTTTCCTTCTGGATTTGGGATAACCTTTGGTTCTCCACCTTCCATAACAGCTACACAAGAGTTTGTTGTACCTAAGTCAATACCGATAATTTTACTCATGGCGAATCCTCCTACTTTTATGTAAATTATTGATTTACTTTTACCATTGATGGGCGAATCACACGGTCTTTTAGTTTATAACCTTTTTGGAATTCTTCAACTACCGCGTTTGATTCAAATTCACTGTCTTCCACTTGCATAATAGCTTGGTGTTCATTCGGATCAAACTGTTTACCAACAGCTTCAATCGCTTCAACACCTTCCTTAGTCAACGCTTCTAGCAATTGACGATGCACCATTTCCATACCTTGTAACAAGGATTTCGTTTGCTCGTCAGTCGCTTCCACTTGCATCGCTCTTTCAAAATTATCAAGAGCTGGCAAAATATCTGAAACTAGACTTTGTGCTCTATATTTATCAGCAGCCTGTTTATCCATTTGGACACGGCGCTTATAATTTTCAAAATCAGCTTGTAGACGTAATGTGCGACCTTCCGTTTCCGTTAGTTTCGCTTGTAACTCATCTACTTTTTCTTGTAAAAGAGCAGCCTCACTTTTTTCTTCTACAGTTTTTTCACTGTTTTCTGGCGTGACAGCTTCTTCAACTTGCGCTTCTTTCACTTCTTCTACCACTTGTTCGTTACGCTCTTCCACAATTTTCACCTCCTTAAAAGGTATTAGGTATCATGCTTAGCATGATTACCTAAGCATTATATATTACACACAGCAATGAAAATTTCATCACTTGAGCGAATGTATTACTCTCATTTACTTTTTAAGTCCGTCTGTAAATTGTCTTGTAAATAACTGCAGTAAACTAATTACACGAGAGTATTGCATTCTCGTCGGACCTAAAATTGCAATTGTTCCAAGTTGCTCTTCTCCAATCGAATACGTTGCAGAAATCAAACTGCAATCCTCCATTGCCGTAGAAGAATTTTCTCTACCAATTTTCACTTGAATTCCGACTTGTTTATGACGCAAAATGTCATAAAACGCAGCCTCATTATCAATCATCGTCAGCAAAGATCTTACTTTGTGAATGTCATGGAACTCTGGTTGCGAAAGCATATTTGCTTTTCCTCCAAAGTATATCTTTTCCGATAAAGGGACTTGAAATGTACCATCTAACATTTTTATTGCACTATCGTAATTATGAACATACCCACGCAAGACTGTAACAATCTCTTTAAAGATTTTATTATGAAGTTCTGCCATAGGTATACCAGATAGCTTTTCATTTAAAATATTAACCATTTTTTCTAAATCTGATAAATCAACAGATTCCGGAACGGTAATCGTTTTACTTTGCACATGCCCTGTATCTGTTACAATAATAGCGACTGCTGTTTGACGATCAAGCGGTACAATTTGTACATTTTTAAGTTTATTTGTGCTCAATTTGGGACCAAGAACAATGGCCGTATAATTCGTAAGCTCTGATAAAATTTGAGCTGATTGTTGTGCAATTTTTTCTGCTTCAAAAATTCTTTCAGCAAATAAATCTTTAATTTGTACAATTTCATCGGTCGGTAAGTTTTGCGGCGCTAAAAGATGGTCTACATAAAATCGGTATCCTTTTTCAGAAGGAACACGCCCAGAAGAACTATGCGTTTTTTCAATAAATCCTAGTTCTTCTAAATCAGCCATTTCATTTCGAATAGTAGCTGAACTAAACGTAATTTCATCTTTCTTAGCCAACGTCCTCGAACCAACTGGTTGCGCTGATCCAATAAAGTCATCAACAATTGTTTGTAAAATTAAGAGCTGACGTTCCGTAAGCATCTCATCATCACCTCTGTTAGCACTCTTTGTCTTCGAGTGCTAAATCTATTAATAACTTACCAAAATTGACATTCAATTGTCAACGGAAACGTCACGAAATAACAAAATTTTTTCACGCTTATGGCACATTTAATTAATCAATCAAAAATGACTGGAATACTTCATTCCCTAATAGTTTCCCTTTCCTCGTTAAACAAACATGTCCATCTCTGTTTTCAAGTAATCCTTGTTCTTGATTACTTTGTAACTGCTTTGCAAAAACATGGTCCATCTCCACATTAAATTTCTTTTGGAATTCTAACTTAGAAACACCTTTTGTTTTTCTAAGTCCTAAGAACAACTCTTCTTCCATTTTTTCTTTCTCTGTCACTGTGTGAACATCTAGATATGGAAATCCTGTCTCATCAATTTTAGTGAAATATTGCTTGAGCGGACCTACATTTTGAATTCGTTCCCCGTTCACATAGCTATGCGCTCCAGCTCCAAATCCATAATACTCTTCATTATTCCAGTATGTGAGATTATGTCTACTTTCATTATCACCTTTTGAGAAGTTACTAATCTCATACTGGTTATAACCATGTTTCTCCATTTCATCCATTACCATTTCGTACATTTTCGCTTCATGATCTTCACCTGGTAGTCTTAATTTCCCTTTATTCATTAAGTTATAAAATACAGTTTTCGGTTCCACAATTAATGAATATGCCGAGAAATGTTGTACACCAAGCGTAAAGGCAATGTCTAATGTTTCCTTTACATCTTCTATCGTTTGTCCTGGCAGAGCATAAATTAAATCTACATTAATATTTGTAAAACCGACTTCCTGCGCTTCTCGAATTGCTACGAATGCATCTTCTCTCGTATGCCTGCGTCCAATCTTCTCAAGTAGCTCATCACGAAACGTTTGCACACCAAAACTAATTCGGTTTACTCCACCTTCTAGCAATACGTTCAACTTCTCTTTCGGTAAATCACCTGGATTCGCTTCAAATGTTAATTCACAATTCGGCGCAAATGGGCGCAAACGACGGTTAATGATGTCGAGTAGTTTTTTTGTTTGCTCCATATTTAAAGCTGTCGGAGTTCCTCCGCCAACAAAAATCGTTTTCATACTTTCAAACGGTACTTTTTGAACCGTATTTATTATTTCTTTCTCTAAATATTGTAAGTATTGATCAACCGGTTGGCGTTCAATAAATACTTTATTAAAATCACAATAGTGACAAATATGCTGACAAAATGGAATATGAATATATGCAGCTTGTACCAAATATAACTCCTACCTTTCTAAAAAGAAAACCTCCGCACTCCGGAGGATTCTTTACTTCTCTACTGTATTACGGATTTGTTCCATTCGCATTTTTCCCCAATCATACATCATTTCAACGATCGGTAAAAGCGACATACCTAATTCCGTCATATAGTACTCAACACGCGGAGGAATTTCCGGGTATACCGTTCGATCAACAATCCCGTCCTCCATTAACTCTTTCAATTGATTTGACAACACTTTATGAGAAATGCTCGGGAACAGACGTTGCAATTCACTAAAACGATGCGGACCTTCCACACCTAAGTGCCACAATATCACAACTTTCCACTTCCCACTAATTATAGAAAGCGTCAGTTCCTTTTCGCAATTAAAATTACCTTTTTGTATTTTCTCTCGAATATCTTTTCGAATATTTTCGGACATTAATAGTCTCCTAACTCTATATCAATCACTAAAAAGCTCTCTCACTATTGTAAATGAGAGATGATAAGATGTCTAAAAAGTAGCATATAAAAAAGAAGCCGAACGAACGGCTTCTACTTTTATCACGATTGGTGCGGGCTAATAATTAGCGAAGAATAGAAAAATCTCCACTAATTATAGTTCACTCCATTAGTTATCATCCATTTTCAGTACAGCCATGAATGCTTCTTGCGGCACTTCTACAGAACCAACAGACTTCATACGTTTTTTACCTTCTTTTTGCTTATCAAGAAGTTTACGCTTACGAGAAATGTCACCACCGTAACATTTTGCAAGTACGTTTTTACGCATCGCCTTAATTGTAGAACGAGATACAACTTTATTTCCGATAGTCGCCTGAATTGGCACTTCAAACTGTTGTCTTGGAATTAATTTCTTTAATTTCTCTACAATTACTTTACCACGGTCATACGCTGAATCACGATGTACAATAAATGATAAAGCATCCACTTGTTCATTATTTAAAAGAATATCCATTTTCACAAGTTTAGATGGTTTATAACCAATTAACTCGTAGTCAAATGATGCATATCCTTTCGTATTTGATTTCAATTGATCGAAGAAATCATATACGATTTCTGATAACGGGATTTCATATGTCAATGTAACACGTGTTTCATCTAAATATTGCATATCAATAAACGTTCCACGTTTCCCTTGGCAAATTTCCATTACAGCTCCAACATAGTCATTCGGAACCATAATTGCAGCCTTCACAAACGGCTCTTCTACACGATCGATAGTCTGTGGATCTGGCATATTAGATGGATTATCAACAATAAAATCTTCACCGTTTGTTAAATACACTTTATAAATAACACTTGGCGCTGTTGTAATTAAGTCAATCTTGAATTCACGTTCAATACGTTCTTGAATAATCTCCATGTGAAGAAGCCCTAAGAAACCACAACGGAAACCAAAACCTAAAGCTTGAGATGTTTCAGGCTCAAATTCAAGAGCAGAATCATTCAATTCTAGTTTTTCTAACGCATCACGTAAGTCGTTATAACGTGCAGAATCGATTGGATATAAACCACAGAATACCATTGGGTTTAATTTTCGATACCCTTTTAACGGCTCTGCAGCCGGACGTTTCGCATGTGTGATCGTATCACCTACGCGTGTATCACCTACGTTTTTAATAGATGCCGCTAAGAAACCTACATCACCTACTGTTAACTCGTCACGTTGCGTCGTTTTCGGTGTAAACACACCTACTTCTGTTACTTCAAATTCTTTTCCAGTTGCCATCATACGTACTTTATCGCCAACTTTTACCGTTCCATTTACAACACGGATATATGCAATTACACCACGGTACGGATCATATAAAGAATCGAAAATCATACATTGTAACGGCTCTTCTGAATCACCTGTTGGAGCTGGTACCTTTTCAACGATTTGTTCTAAAATATCTTCAATACCAATGCCAGCTTTCGCTGAAGCAAGTACAGCTTCCGATGCATCTAAACCAATTACATCTTCTACCTCTTGACGTACGCGTTCTGGGTCTGCACTTGGTAAGTCGATTTTATTAATAACTGGTAAGATTTCTAAATTATTATCAAGCGCTAAATATACGTTCGCTAATGTTTGCGCCTCAATTCCTTGCGCTGCATCCACTACAAGAATTGCACCTTCACAAGCCGCTAAACTACGAGATACTTCGTACGTAAAATCGACGTGTCCTGGAGTATCGATTAAGTGAAGAATATACTCTTCACCGTCTTTCGCTTTATACGTTAGTTGTACTGCATTTAATTTAATTGTAATACCACGCTCACGCTCCAACTCCATAGAGTCAAGCAATTGCGCCTTCATTTCGCGCTGTGCCAACGCGTTTGTTTTCTCCAAAATACGGTCTGCCAACGTTGATTTCCCGTGGTCAATGTGAGCAATGATGGAGAAGTTACGAATTTTGGACTGTCTTTTTGCTCTTTCTTCTTTATTCATCTATGTTCTCAACTCCTAATAGTCTCGCCAATATACACTAGCACTGATTATATCAATAGAGCAGCAAAGATTCAATGAAAACTCGTGCTGCTTACAATACAAATCACTCTATCTATATCTTATGCGAACAAACCATAAGAGACAAACCTTTTTCAAATTAAAAGACAGCTCTCTTACAAACATAAGACAACCATCCTTCCCGCTACCCTTAACTAAAAATTCCTTTTATTGCCCCAACAACTATATCCGTTCCAAACTTTGTCATATCACGAGCAACACTTGCTATCGCCATACCGATACCTTCTACAACATTAAAACTTCTTAAGCTTTCTAACTGTTTTTGTTTTTCAATAGCCGAAAACGTCTCTCCCGAAATTTCCGATTCAGCCCCAGCGCCTTCTGTTCCTGTCATATGAGCAATTTGTTCATATGACAGCTGACGATATCCCTTCATACTTTTTAGACCATGATTAGCGAGTCCCACTCCAGCTATCATCATAAGCAAACATAAGACTGTACCGCATATACATAACAGCGTAAATTGACTCAAGCTATTTCTGCCTCTTTCCATCAATGTGTATATGCCCCTGTATTATCCTGATCAATCTGATGATGCAGCGCTGCATTTAAACCGCTGGCTATTACATTTGCCATATCCTCAATAAACGCATCTACTTCTTTTGGAGTTACCATTAAATTATGACCAAGAGGAGATAACACTTCATAAATTAACTTTCTCTTTTCTTCTTCTTCTAACGTACCAATAGCTCCTAAAAACATATTTCGACTCTTTTCGTCTGGCATATCTTCTTCTGTTAATTTTTTCTTTTCTCCAAATGTAAAACCTGCTGGCAATAAAGAGCGTGACGGTTTGTTTCCTTCTTTCAGTTCCCGGCCAAAATGTTTCAAAATAAAATCAATTGTATCACTCGTAATCGAAACAGCATCTACCACAGTTGGCACACCAATTGCGATAACAGGAATACCTAATGTTTCTTTACTTAGTTCCTTACGCTTATTCCCAACACCAGATCCTGGATGAATTCCTGTATCAGAAATTTGTATCGTACTATTTACTCGTTCAATAGAACGCGCAGCTAATGCATCAATTGCGATGACAAAGTCTGGTTTTGTCTTCTCAATAATTCCGTAAATGACATCGCTCGTTTCAATCCCTGTAATTCCCATTACCCCTGGACGAATGGCACTAACAGGTCTAAACCCCTCTTCCACACTTTCAGGCTGCAATTTAAACAAATGTCTCGTCACCAATACGTTCTCTACAACTATCGGTCCGAGTGCATCCGGCGTTACATTCCAATTCCCAAGACCTACGATTAAACAACTCGCTTCTTTTGAAACTCCAACCTCTTCTAAGAAATAAGAAAATTCTTTTGCAAAAATACGCTCTACCTTTTGCTGAAGTTCCGTATCTTGTTGTCGTATGCCTTGCACCTCAAGAGTTAAATAACTTCCAGGTTTTTTCCCCATCGACTCAGATGCAATTTCATCAATAGTTACTTTTGTAATTGTAACTCCCTCTTCTTCCCTCTCTTTTACAATAACTCCCTGTATCCCTTTTTGTTCTTCTTGGCGCTCTTGTAGCATTTGGTGCGCCTCTACAGCAAGGTCAGTTCTAACACTATATTTATTTAAATCTAATGGTTCTTTCATCGTATCTCCTCCGTAATTCATAGTAAATATCGTTAGATTTCCCCAAGTTATATTAGGTCATTCTTTCCTTTACGTGAAATTTCATTGATATACTATTGCAATTCTCTTCACCGTTTGATAAAATATCACTTGTTCTATGTAAGAATCGAGTCATTCGATTGCACCAGGGAGGTGAAAAGTATGGCAAACATCAAATCTGCTATCAAACGCGCTAAACTTAGCGAAGAGCGTCGTTCACATAACGCTTCTATCAAGTCTGACATGCGTACTGCTGTTAAAACTGTAGAAACTTTAGTTACTAATAACGATCTTGAAAATGCTAAAGAAGCTTTCAAAACTGCTTCTAAAAAACTTGACAAAGCAGCTCGTAAAGGTCTTATCCACCAAAACGCTGCAGCTCGTCAAAAATCTCGCTTAGCGAAACAAGTAAACGCGTAAGGCGTTTAAAAAACGATCCATTCGGATCGTTTTTTATATACACAAAAAAGTTCACGTACTAAGTACGTGAACTTTTTTGTGTCACTACATATGATTTAACCGCATTAAGAAAAACTCAAGCACAAGTTTCTTATCCATCTTTCCAGTCTTCATACTATAATCAGCTTCCGCCAATTCTATAATAACTTTTTTTAATTCTTCAAAAGAGAAAAACTTCGTTTGATTCATCGCCAACTTTACCCGGTACGGATGTACACCAATATGGGACGCGATTTGATTTTGTCCGTAACCACGCTGTTGCAACTCTTTCACTTGATGTAGCAAGCGGAACTGACTTACTAATAAAGCGAGCAGTTTAATCGGTTCTTCCTGCTGTGTAAATAATCCGTCTAAAATTTGCATCGCACCAGCGATATCTTTTTTCACCACTTTTTCTGTTAAAGCAAACACGTTTTGCTCAACAGATTTCGGCACAAGTTCCGTGACAAGTTTTGGCGTAATTTCTCCGCCCATACCGACGTATAACGTTAACTTGTCCATTTCCTTCGCCAACATTGTTACATTACTTCCCACAAGCTCTAACAATAAACTAACAGCTGCATTATCAATATGCACATGCACCTCATCCGCACGAGAAACAATCCACTTCTGAACATCCTGCACTTGCATCGCATTTGCTTCTATTACATCCGCTGTTTTCTTTAATAGTTTTGTAATTTTTTTTCGTTCGTCTAATTTTTCATAAGGCGCAACAAAAACAAGAATAGAAAAAGGAGATGGCTCCCCAATATATTCTTCTAAAATTTTTATATTTTGTTCTAATTTTTCTTTTTGTGCCGTTAAAAATAGTGGTGATTTTATTAATATAACTTTACGCTCTCCAAAAAAAGGAAGCGTATGCGCATCCTCAACTACATCTTCTAAATACGCTTCTTCCAAATCGTATGTCACAACATTAAACTCTCGATCTTCCTCTTCAAGCGCTTCCGTTGTAATAAGCTTTATCGTTTCATTTATAAAATAGGCTTCCGTTCCATACAGTACATACAACGGAGCGAACTGTTTCTTTTTAATCTTCTTATGTATATCACTCATATTTTTTTCCTACTCCCTAACTTGGCAATATATATTTATACTAATGCCCTAGCTTTTGTTTTACAAGTACAAAGGGACGGTCTTTATAACCCGCCCCTTTATTTATATAAAACGCCACGCAATAAGCCCCGGATTTCTTATTGGTGTGCGGTAATCACCTTCCCTTTATTATTTACAATAATAATCTTAGTATAAGTGCCAACTGTTAACATGATTGGAAAAGAAAAATTCACGCTACTTAACTAACTAGAAAAAGTATACAAATACTCTATTTCACTTCATATGGAAATTGTAGATTTTTTTCTGACAATATTTTATACTAAAATGGAATGTTGGGGAGGGATTCTAAATGAATGATTTTGAACAAAACGTTCAAAGTAAACGCAATGACGCTATTGATTCAGGGGTAGGATTTATCGTCTCATTTGGTTTTTTCGCAACACTTTTCATTATTGCAACTGTTATTAAATTCATCGGTTCTTAAAGGCTGCTGCTTAACGGCAGTCTTCTTTTTTTCATCTTCTATGTGTTTCATCATATGTGATTTTACTTTGAAAGGTTCCTTTTTCTCCATTAAAAACATAGGAAATAGCACCTTGCTTATCCGTACGCCATATATCAATACCCATCTTCTTAAAACGCTCTATAACTTCCTTATGCGGGTGCCCATACCATTACGCTCCCCCACAGAAATAATCGCTACAGCAGGCTGTACAAGGCTTAAAAATGGATCTGTAGACGATGTTTTACTCCCATGGTGGGCAACTTTTAAAATATTAGCCCACAAATCAGGATATGTTGATACTATAAACTTTTCTCCTTCTTCTTCTTCTAGATCACCCGTAAATAGCCATGTTAGTCCCCCTAGTCTGGCCCATAGTACAATCGAAGAGTCATTTTCTCCCTTTTCTTTCCCCTTTGGAGCTAATACGAAAAATTCCGCTTCATTTACCCTCCAACCTTCCCCTTCTCCTACTACACTTATCTTCATGCTCTTTTCTAACGCCTTTTTCTTCACCACTTTTTCCAATACAGCATCCTGTTCCTTTCTCCCAAATACAACTTCTTTTACAATAATAGATGACAGCAAATCCAGCGCAGCACCTATATGATCCGCATCTCCGTGCGTTACAATTAATTTATCAATCGTTTTTATACCTTCTTTTTGTAAAAAAGGAACAAGAATATCATGCCCAACAGAAAATTCATGCTTTTTCTGTTGCCACGCTTCCTTCTTGACAGAAAGGGCTCCTCCTGTATCAATAAGATAAACCTCTTTATCGTACGGAAGACGAATTAATATCGCATCTCCCTGTCCAACATCAAGAAATGTAACACTCCCACTTTCGCGAAAATATGGATATACATAATGACAAGTACTAATAAAAAGAAACACACCCACAACTATGCACAAAATTTTTTTCGTTATTACCCTTTCCCAAATCACAAATATACTAACGATACTAAAACAATATATAGCCACAAGAAATAAAGGAGTTTGACCAAAAGTAAGTCGGATGAAAGGGAAACTTTCACAGTAACTTAGAAAATCATTAGAAATGGTTAAACATAGTGAAAGTACATATGCAATTCCTTTTGCGAAAAATGGAATAATCGGCATACATATAAGAATAATGATGCTACACGGCAATACAATAATGGATAGAAAAGGAACATATATAAGATTGAGGAAAATGCTATAAGGAGAAAAATAACCAAAATGATATAACAAGATGGGGGTACTAGCGAGCTGTGAAATTATAGAAATGTAAATAGAATTTCGAACTATCCCATTACTACGCCCTAATAATATCGGCGCAGATAGTAGTAAAGAAAAACTACCTACAAATGAGAATTGAAATCCAATGTTGAAAATAAGATACGGATCATATATAAGCATACATATAGCCGTTATACTTAAGGCGTCTAGACTAGATAAGCGAACAGAGCACATGAAAGCTACCAATAATAAAACTCCTGTTATAGAAGCCCTCACAACAGATGGCGACGCCCCAGCTATGATCATATACAGAGGAATGCAAACTATAAGGCATACTGTTGCTGCCTCTTTCGTCACACCACTTCTTAGCAAAACAAAATACATTATAACCATTAATAATACGATATGCGATCCTGAAATTGCTAACAAATGTATAAGACCAAATTGTTGATATTGCTCTTCTACTTCAAACGTCATTTGTTGTCGATCTCCAAATAATAATGCGTTCATAAATGCACCTGATTGTTCCGGGAACATTTCTGTAACTTTCGAGATTGTTTGTTGCCTGAGAAGGAAAATCCATTGCACGAGTGACAACGATGTTTTGTGACATTCAGAAATGTATGTCACATCAAATATAAAATGTATTTTTTGCTGATATAAATAATTACGATAATCAAAAACATGAAAATTCCGGGCAGTTTGTGGTTCTTTCACCTCCCCTTTAAATGTACACGATATACCTGCATGTAATTGTTGCAACTGCTTCTTTTCCGAAGCAGATTGTATTTTATAATTTAACTGCACTAAGTTTTTATTCTGATCTTCAATTTGAAAAGAGAGACGATCCCCATTAATTAGAGGTGTATTTTGCACGACCCCTCGTGTAACTTCATAGGAATCCCCTAGCGGCTTATTTAGACTCTGAACATACGTGGTGTACATAACGCCACTAAAACACGCTATTATACAAAATATGAAGGTTTTACGCGAAGTACGATATAAACAAAATAAAACATAACAAACGAAACAACAAGCAGCCAACAAATGCGATGCGGAAAAGGTAATTGCAATCCCAATTATAAACGAGATTGCAACATAGCCCCATTGCCCATTCAACTCATACTCACTCCTTATAGCATCATTTTCGCTTTAGTGAATACACGCTGTAATTCTTCCATTGATAAATTATCTTTTTCTAAAGCTGCGAATAATTCCTTTAGCTGTAAATGACGCTCTTGTTCCTCTAGCGATGTAATATCGTATTCTAGCGGAACGTGCTTTACTGTTACACTCGCTTGTTCAAATAACTCTACGGCATACGGATGATTTTTATAGTCCTGTGCATAATAAACCGCTGTAACACCACTTTGAATAATCGCCTTACAGCACTGCAAACAAGGAAAATGTGTGACATAAATTTCCGCTTCCTCTGTTTTCGCACCAAATTTCGCACATTGCAATAAAGCATTCATTTCAGCATGAATTGTACGAACGCAATGATTATCAATGACATAGCAACCATCGTCTATACAATGCACACCACCTTTAATCGAACCGTTATATCCACCAGCAATAATTCGTTTATCACGAACGATTGTCGCTCCTACCGCAAGCCTTGTACATGTACTACGTAAAGATAGTAGATGGCTTTGCGTCATAAAATATTGATCCCATGAAATTCGTTCCATATTTTTCACCTTCTTTTTTGTCTACTTGTAGTGTAGCGAAAAAAGAAAAACTTCGTCAATCTTTTATGGAATAATAATTTGATCTTTTATTTTCTCTAAAGACTTCGCACCAATCCCATCAATTTCTAATAAATCTTCTATTTTCTGAAACGGACCACGTTCTTCTCGGTATTTCAAAATACTTTCCGAGAACCAATGCCTGTTATTTTTTCAAGTTGCTCTTTAGAAGCTGTATTTATTTGCACTTTACCCTCGCTTTTTGAAAAAGTAGCCCCTTCTTGCACTGGCTCATTCTTGTTAGGAACATAAAGAAGCATTTGGTCTTGGACCATTTGCGCCAAATTCACTTTCTTCACATCTGCATCCGGCAACAAACCACCAGCTTTTTCAACCGCCTCCTTCACCCGGTCCCCTTCCTTCATTTCATACACACCCTCTTTAAAAACCGCCCCTTTCACATCAATTATAATTATTTTTTCTGCTCCTTTGTATCCAATACTTTCGGTTTACTTTTTTTCTCCACATCTTTCACTTGAACTCCCGTTGTAATGAGCGATCGCTCTGTTTGCTGATTCGTTTTCCAGAAAAAAAGAAAAATCAAAGTGCCAATAATAACCACTAATCCCAACCATTTTTTCGGAAAATCCCACATCATTTTACACCTCTAATCATAAATTTATAACATCATTCATATTGTTTAGGAGAAAGCTGTTACGAAGGAGGGATGAAACATTGAACATAGGAATTATAGGGACAGGGAACATGGGGAATATACTAATCGATGCATTTTTAGAAACCCGTGCTGTCAAACCTTCGTGCCTTACTATTATTAATCGGACGCCTGCCAAAGCATATCATATAAAAGAAAAATACCCTTCTGTTCATATAGCCAAAACAATCCAAGAGGTAATCGAACAATCCCAGCTTATTTTCATTTGCGTAAAACCGATAGACATATACCCTATTCTACAAAAATACGCTGACCATTTTTCAGACGAAGATTGCTTAGTTTCTATCACAAGCCCCATATCTCCATCACAATTAGCAACACTTATACCTTGCCACGTCGCTCGTATCATTCCAAGCATCACAAACCGCGCCTTATCCGGCGCATCACTATTTACATTTGGAAATAACTGCTCTGAAGAATGGCAACAAAAACTACTTCGTCTATTCAAAAACATTTCTACTCCCCTTGTTATAGAAGAAGATATAACGCGCGTTTCATCTGATATAGCAAGCTGCGGCCCTGCTTTTTTTAGTTATTTATTACAATGTTTCATTAACGCTGCTGTAGATAAAACAAATATTACACATGAAGAAGCCACTACTTTAGTAAGTGAAATGGTCATTGGAATGGGGAAATTACTCGAAAAAGAAATTTTCACATTACCTACTTTACAAGAAAAGGTATGCGTTAAAGGCGGTGTTACAGGAGAAGGTATTCGTATTTTAGAAGAGCACGTTGGGGATATGTTTCATAAATTAATCAAACGGACACATGAGAAATTTGATGAAGATTTAAAATGCGTTGAGCAGCAATTCAATAAACACACATAATAAATACGCCATCGTAATCCCAAACCCTTTTTATTAATACTTATCTTTTTCATGCTACATTTTCACTAAAACTAGCATTTTTACACTTTACACATATCATCTTTTTATTTTTCTAGAACTAAAACTACATCTTTTCTATAAAACAAAAGCAACCTTATCGGTTGCTTTTCTTTTATCCATTCTTCTTCGCCATAAAAAAGATGCGCTCTGTTTGTTCTGTCACTTCAATTCGTTCAAAGTCACCTGTGACGCGAAGCACTGTAAACCCAGCTTCTTCAAGCCATTTTGTTAACACTTCAACCGAATACGCACGTTGCACGTGACATTCGTCAAAACGATGATACACATCTTCTTCTGAATCTTGTACAAAGAATGTCAAATCATGTTCCACACTATCTGATTCTTCTCCAGGGAAGCAGTTCCAAATAAGTGATATTTCTTCGCCGTTCACTGTATATGTTTCATTTTGAAATACGTGATGTATTTTATATAAAGAGTGTACATCGAATAAAAACAAGCCATCCTGACGTAAATGGTGGAAAACTCTTCTAAATGTTTCTTGCACTCCATCTTCTTGCAATACGTAATTTAATGAGTCACAAAAGATTGTCACACAATCAAATTCACCAGGAACATCGAGCTCTCTCATGTCTTGTTGGTAAAAAGGAATAAAATAGCCTTCTCCCCCCAATTTTTGCTGCGCGACAGTTAACATTTCTTCCGAAAGATCTACACCAATTAAGTCATAACCTTTTCGCACAAGCGGAAGTGTTACGTTACCAGTTCCACATGCTACGTCAAGGATTCTTGCCTCTTTCATAGATGCCTGTTGTAAACTTTCCTCTGTGAATTCCACCCATTTATCATAAGGGACATCATTCATCAGTTCGTCATACAGCAAAGCAAATTGTTCGTATTTCATTGATCTAGCTCATCTGCAATATCTTCACGCGGCACATCGCCCCATAGACGCTCTAAATTATAGTGATTACGCTCATCTTTATGGAATACATGAGCAACCACATCACCAAGGTCTACTAAAACCCAACGTGCTTCATCAAAGCCTTCCATACGTTGTACGTTAATTTCGAACTCATGTGCCTTCGCTTTAATTTCACGTGCAATTGCTTGTACTTGCTTGTCTGAATTTCCGTGACAAATAATAAAATAGTCTGCAATCGGTGAAATACCTTGCATATTTAGTACAACCATATCTTCTGCTCTCTTATCATCAGCTGCTTTTGCCGCTAATACTAATAACTCTTTATCTTTCATTTATTAATTTCCTCCTTGATAACTTCATTGTATGTTTGGAATGTTAATGGATAAATCGTTTGATCTTTTTCCATTAAAAATTGAATTGTTTGCTTTAAAGCAAACAGTAAAGCTTGATTTATATCTTTATATGCGAGTTTCCTCGCTTCTTCCACACCAGGAAACTTACGTCCTGGTTCAATGTAATCTGCTACATAAATAACTTTATCTAACATTGTCATTTTTTCATGACCACTTGTATGATATGTAATAGCTTGTAGAATTTCAGGATCAGTAATGCCTACTTCTTTTTCTACTAAGTATGCCCCAACAGGTGCATGCCATAACTCTTTGTTATAGCGCAGTAGATCCTTTGGCAAAGCTTCTCTCTTAATAATCTCTTCCATTTCTGGAATCGCTCTACATTTTGCATAATCGTGAAATATAGCAGCCGTCTCTGCCTTTTTCTCATCTACACCATATAATCGGGCAAGTTCAATCGCTGTTTCCATTACACCAACCGTGTGTATATAACGTTTTTCATGCATTTGTTGTTTGACAATACTAAGTGCTTCCTCACGATTCATACAACCCATTCCTCTCGATATATACCTGTACTTTTTCGGGGAGTAAATATTTGCACGTTTTCTTCGTCATATATCTCTCACGTAACAGAGAAGAAGAAACTGCAAACTCCGGAATTTCCACTTTTACGATATCATAAGGCGTATGTAATGTATAACCTGGTCTTGCAACTCCAACGAAAGTCACAAGCTTAAGTAACTTTTCAATGTTATACCACTTCGGCAAATACTCAACCATGTCTCCGCCAATAATAAAGTGAAACTGCACATCCGGATACTTCTCCGTTAATTGTACCATAGTATCGTACGTATAAGATGGGCCTTCTCTGTCTAGCTCTTCTAAACAAATTGAAAAGTATGCTTCTTCCTCAATCGCTATTTTCAGCATGTTTAATCGACTTTTCACACTCGTAATGTTACGTCCTTGCTTGTGCGGTGGAATTTGATTCGGCAAAAACCATACCTCTTCCAACCCTAAAGCATGATACACTTCATTTGCAATTAACAAATGTCCATTATGAGGTGGATCAAACGTGCCACCAATAATGCCAATTTTTCTCAAAAGAAACGCCCCTTCCTTTTACATACAGCAACTCTCCCCATACATATTCGAAGAGAGCCCACTGTTAATAAAAGTTCAATTGGTTTCGCTTTCTACATATCAAGCGTCCATTACGAAATAACTCACGTATATCTTTTATCGAGGAAGCTTAATCTGCTTATTTTCTCTTGATTCTTTGTATAAAACAATTGTGCTTCCGATTACTTGAACGATTTCAGCTCGTGCACCTTGTGCAAGCTCTTCTGCAACTTCACTACGATCAAATTCACAGTTTTGTAATACGCTCACTTTAAATAGTTCACGAACTTCTAATGCTTCTCCAATTTGTTTCACCATATTTTCATTCACGCCACCTTTTCCAACTTGAAAAATCGGTGTTAAATGATGTGCCTTTGCACGTAAAAATCTTTTTTGTTTTCCTGTTAACATATAATTAGCCTCCAAGCTCTCTCATTACTAATTGTTTCATTCTATCAATATTCGGCACACACCCTGTCCACATTTCAAATGCAAGTGCACCTTGATAAACGAACATATCGATTCCATTTTGAATTATTGCACCTTGTTCTTTCGCATCGCCTAAAATTTTCGTCTCAAATGGATTATAAATAATATCAGAAACAATCGTTCCTTGTTTCAATGAACGAATTTCCAGCGGCGTATACTCAACATGTGGATGCATACCTATCGTTGTTGTTTGGATGATAATATCATATTCCCCTTGATTTTCTGCTGCACATTCTAACGATAGAGCATGCGAATTAACATTTGCCATGCACCCAGAGATAAGGTTTTTCGCCTTATCTCTCGTACGATTAGCAATATCAATTTCTTTCACACCTACATCGGCAAGCGAGAAGTAAATAGCTCGGCTAGCACCACCTGCACCGATTAATAAAATACGTTTCTCTTGAAGTGGATCTTCACTAATTGACTGCAGGGCACGAACAAAACCAATTCCATCTGTATTATACCCAATCAATTTTCCATCTCGATGAACTACTGTATTTACCGCACAGATTTGCCTTGCTAACGGGGCAATCTCATCCAAGTACTCCATAATTGCAACTTTGTGCGGAGTCGTTACATTAAATCCTGAAATACCTAATGCTTTCAAACCTTTTACTGCTTCCCCTAGCGCTTCTTCTTCTACAAGAAACGCATGATAATGGGCATCCATATTCAAGTGTTCAAATGCATCGTTATGCATAACGGGTGATAATGAATGTCCAATTGGATTTCCGATTACACCATATAATTGTTTCATAAATCCCTCTCCATATTAAATTAAAGATTTACGTAATGAAACACTTACTCCTTTTGGTACATGAGCAACAATTTTCGCTCCTGATTCATTTACAGTAACCCAGCCCAATCCAGAGAATACAACATCCGTTTTCGGCTCACGAATATTAAATTCATATTTCACAAACTTAGGCATATTTTCTAATTCTTCTGGTGTCGGTGGATTCAATAATTCTCCAGCGTGTTTTTCGTATAATTCATCAGCCTTTTCAAGCTTTGTACGATGGATTGTTAAACGGTTTGAGAAATGACAAGTGAATGCACGACGGCCCCCACTTACATAATCAAATCGTGCTAATCCACCAAAGAATAATGTTTGTTCTTCATTTAATTGGAATACCATTGGCTTAACTTCTGTAGTCGGTGTAATAAGCTTTAAGCTTTGTTTCCCAACATAATGCGCCATTTGATGATGATTAATAATACCTGGTGTATCGTATAAAGATGACGTTTCGTCTAATGGGATATCAATTAAATCAAGCGTTGTTCCTGGGAAATGTGATGTTGTAATTACATTCTCAGTCTCATCACTAAACTCTTTAATCATACGATTAATAAATGTTGATTTACCAACATTCGTACATCCAACAACATAAACATCTTTACCTTCGCGGTAATGCTCAATTGCATCAGCAAGTTCAGCGATTCCTTGTCCTTTAGCTGCACTAATTAAAAAGACATCTTCTGGTTTTAAACCAAGTTGCTTTGCACTATAGCGCATCCAATGTTTTACTTTATCATGCTTAACTGACTTTGGAATTAAGTCAGCCTTATTCCCTACAAGTAATACTTTATTGTTCCCTACAAAACGATGTAAGCCCGGTAACCAGCTACCATTGAAATCGAAAATATCTACGATTTTAACCACTAGTGCGTCTGATTGTCCAATTCCGTTCAAAATACGAAGGAAATCATCATCTGTTAAAGATACATCTTGAATTTCGTTATAATGTTTCAAACGAAAACAACGTTGGCAAATTACTTGTTCTTTTTCTAAAGATGATACAGGAGCGTATCCTACTTCATTTTTATTTTCTGTTTGAATTTCTACACCGCAACCAATACATTTAATTGTTTCAGTCAAACTTTATTCCTCCCAGTTAATTAAGCCTTTTTTCTTCATGTTTCTCATAATTCTTCGTTCAATTTTCCGATTAAATCGTGTCACCAATCCGTCCGTTTGCGCTACCGGTACAACTAAAATTGTATGAAGTCCCACACGATTCCCGCCGAGCACATCCGTTAGTAACTGATCTCCAATTACTACAACTTCATCTGGCTGCAGGTGCATCTCATGTATCGCACGCTTAAATGCGCGAACAAACGGTTTGCGCGCACTATGAATAAACGGAATACCTAATGGGTCAGCGAAGTCTTTAACGCGTTGCTCGTTGTTATTTGAAACGACCGTTACTTGAATATCATTTTCTTTCATTTTCAAAAACCACTCTTCAAGCTGTGGCGTTGCGTTTGGACGATCCCATTCAATTAAAGTGTTATCTAAATCAGTAATAACTCCTTTAATTCCACGTTTTTTCAAATCTTCTGGTTGAATATGATATATATTTTTCACATATTCATTTGGTAAAAATAACTTCAATTTCTTTCACCTCTTTGAGGATTTTTCATAAAATTTTTCGACAACATTTTTCGATAGATAACCTGTGGATAAACTTGTACACACTTTCCACGTTAATTTTTCAGTCAATTCGGAATTTACTAACAATCTATTCACATTTTATCCACTGAGTTATGTGGATAACCTCTTGTTTGTGACTGTCATATTTTTTTGGTACATTAAATGCAACAACGAATCAATCCTTATATTATTAGGAGGTGACTCACCTTGAAAACAAAACACATGGAACAGTTATCTACTGATTTACTCACTGAGTCTTATTATAAAGCAAAAGAACTAAAATTAAATCCCGACTTCATTTTACTTATAAAACAAGAAATTATTAGACGCTCGTTAGAGGACAAGCTCGTCAAATCTTCTTGAGTACATATAGATTGCTGATTGACCTGTAAAAAGAGCCATCCTGCGATGGCTCTCGAATAAACAAGTACTCCCATCTAGGGGATTTCTTCATTAAGCATCTTTGTCCACATTTCTTAATTAGAGCTTCATAAGTATATTATAAAACCTTTTCTTTACTTATGAGATACTCGGGTTGCAATTTTTTCACCAAGACGCAGCTCTTGCCCACTTGTCAATTCCTGCACTGCTTTAATCATATCTTTTTCAAATAATAAAACAACTGTTGAGCCAAATGTAAAGTATGCCATCTCTTCACCTTTTTGAACAGTACTTCTTTCATGAAGGAGCTCGATACTATTAACAAACATAGCACCTACTTTTACAAGTGCCATATGTTCGCCGTCACTATTTACTTCTGTAACAGAGCGATAATTTTTTGACAATGGTTCTTTCCCATACTCCATACCCGCTGCATTTACCGGATATGATTTTCTACCGAGTACAAATCTTTCAGTCACAGAGCCAGAAAGCGGGCTATGAATACGATGATAATGACTTGGACTCAAATAAATCACCATATATGTACCGCCTGCATATCGCTTTGCACGCTCTTCATTACCTAGCATATCCACAATTGAATAACGCTTTCCTTTTATATCGAATGTTTTTGTATCCTCAATAGGACCTTGATCAGCAAAAACACCATCAACAGGACTAACGATACTCGATGCATCAGTATCAATACTACGCTTTCCTTCTTTTAGCCTACGTGTAAATAAATCATGCAATGTTCCATATTCCTTCAAACCCTTTTCCATCTCATCTTGATTAATTTGAAAAACTTTCACATACGATGGAATAATGATAGAGCTCAAACGAGATTGTGCAAATTTACGTAATATATAAGAAGTAAAACGACCATTTGTAAGTTCGATCATAAGTCGATATAATGTCCGTCGCAAATTACGAAACCTCCTAATCAGCCTATAACTTTAGTTTCCCCTTCTTTTCTCTCTATATCATATGTAAAATTGGTTCTTATTCCCACATATAGAATGGAGCCGTCTCGTTATACACGAAGAAAAACTAAGTATAATTTTTATTCTTAAATTGTTTAGCACCTTCTAATATTACAGATAGAACCCGCCATTTTCAACAGTGAACATGTATTTCTTCTTAGAACAGCTCGTTTTCTTTCCGTTTTCCCGAAAGAAAAGCAGCCACTTTTAAAGTGTAGCTGCTTACAATACACATTATTCTTTTGCTTTTTTCTCTTTCTCAGCCCGCACAAATTCATGGAACATTTTCATTAAAGCACGCTTTTCAATTCGCGATACGTAGCTTCTTGAAATACCGAGTGCCTTCGCAATCTCCCTCTGTGTTTTCTCTTTATCAAGCCCAAGTCCAAAACGCTTCACAATTACTTCTTTCTCTCGTTCGTCCAAAATATCGATATACTCTTTAATTTTTTCTAACTCCATACTAAGCTGAATCATATCAATTACATCTTCAGATTCTGATTTTAATATATCAATAAGCGATATTTCATTACCCTCTTTATCTTGCCCAATCGGATCATGAAGTGAAACGTCTTTTTTCGTTTTCTTCAGCACACGTAAATGCATCAAAATTTCATTTTCGATACAGCGTGCTGCATATGTTGCAAGCTTAGTTCCTTTCCCTGCTGAATAGCTTTCAATCGCTTTAATAAGCCCAATGGTACCAATTGAAATTAAATCTTCTGCATCTTCACCGGTGTTTTCGAATTTCTTAACAATATGAGCTAC
This sequence comes from Bacillus sp. C30, assembly GCF_040838255.1. NCBI lineage: Bacteria > Bacillati > Bacillota > Bacilli > Caryophanales > Bacillaceae > Bacillus > Bacillus sp. C30. Next base: position 49,862 of record NZ_JBFPJH010000004.1, read on the forward strand.
AAGCCGTAAATTATGTTCAATTAAAAGATTTCTCGCTTGAGCATCACCTTGCTCCATTAACTCTAAGTACTTTCTCTCATCATCTGATGATAACGGCTGCGGGAACGCATTGTTCTTCACATAAGAAACAAATACAAACACTTCTCGAACCATATATCCAATTGCGGCGAATAGACTCAAACCTTTCACCTCCGCCAAAATAGTGGTCTTTACTATGTGTATGTGGGCATGAGGTTGTTTGTGTCTGTACGATGTAAATATGGAACTCTTAACTTAATGGCATTCTTAAACCACTCAACGCTAATCATTAAATTTTTCTATAAACATAGTAAAAGCCAATCGAAACGTATCGATTGGCTTTTACTAATATTCACTCCAAATTTCCTCTCCAGTATGCGCATCTATGTAACGAATTTTCCGACTACAATCGACGGATTCTTTATGATTTTCACTCCTCGTTTGTTTATACAGCAGTTTATATTTCATTTCCTCTGCATCATGATCTATACACCATTCTAATTTTACTCGAATGACCTCTTTATATATTTCTAACGCTTTTTCTTTTGTTACTTTTGGTGCTGTTTCATGTGCAAGTAACTCTTCTATTATATTGCTAGGTTTTCCCGAGTAGTGCATCACAGCACCATTTTCTGTATTAATGTTGACCATGAATTCCCTATACTCTACCGGAATTTCATTCACATATACTGAAAAGACAAATCTTTCAATCCCTTCATCTTCGTCACGTTCATCCCAAAGGCGAAGATATTGTGTAACATCTGGAATAACATGTTCTAAAAATTGAAGTGCTTTTTGTAAACATTCCTCTCTAGACAGTATTTGTTTTACTTCTTTATCGTCTGCCAGTTTTATAAAACCAATTAATTCATTGGTTGATTTATCAATCGTAATGCCAACTAAATTATTATATTTTAACATCGGTAAATGCTTTTTTAAAAATTCATTCATTAAATATGGATTCTTTTCTTCTTTCTGTTTTTGTAATTCCTCTTTCGAAACAAATTTCATCCTTATTCCATCTTCATTTTCTGTCTCAGCCACTTTTGTAAAACTTTCTTTATCCCAGTCAAATAAATCGAATATATCATCTTGTTGACTAACTTTTTTCGGTTTTTCAACAGCTACAGTTGGAGGCAATTTATAATGATCTGGGTCAAATAAATCTTTACCTGTACTTGCATCAATAAACGCATGACTAGGTTCTGGTTCATATACAAGATGATAGCCTTTTACTTCCTCACCATTTTCATATTTACATGAAGAATGTGTTAAATCCACAAATACAAGTCTCATATCTTGTCTAGCTCTCAAAGTTTCTAAAACGACGTTCTCCTCAATAATTTCAATTGGCCATAACGGTTTTTTCTCTATAGCTTTTTGTCCATTGTAATGAAAATGCACAACATTACCTGAAGGATGAATTCGCACAACACATCCTGTATTCGGCAATGGATATCCATTCACTTCCTGCATATAATTTATTTCTTTCCAACCACGCCAGTCATCCTTAACTGACACATATGTATAAAATTCTAATTCTTCTTCCACATATTTTTTTATAAATACATTTGCAATCTCTCTTGCCTTATTCTCCTCTATCACTTCTTTATCACTCGAAAAATAATTTTCATCATCTATCCTGAATTCAAATAAATTACCAATATGCCTATTTAATGTAATTTGTATCTTTTTCTCCTCATCCTCTTTATGCCCCCACCATAATAGATGATACGGATCATCCACTCCTTCTTGATCATCTACAACAAGCCTATATTCATCTGGAATTTCAATAATATGGGCCACTTGTTCTTTTCTTTTTTTATCTTTGGGATTCATCATACCCTCTCCTTTATTACAATTTAAGGTAATTATAACAAACAAAACCAAAAGCCATTAGCAAAAAGACAAAAAGCTGAAACAATTAGTTCATACGAATTTCACATGAATCTATTACTATAAGAATTGTACATAGTGAAATTACTAACAATGACGTTTATTCATATATAATTTCATTTGAAAGGGGTTGAAAAGATGAAAACTAAATATCGCTTTATGATCTCATCATTTGCTGCTTGCGCCTACATGATTTGGTGTTTAGTATAATAACAACTTCACTTGTAAATAAGAAAAGGTGTGTATAGAAATGGAATATAACCAATCAACAGTTAACTACTGGAAAGCTTTTGTATTACCTTATACATTCGCTTTAGAAGAGTTAAAAACTAAATTTGAAATTATGAACCGGGAAGCTCAATTTTTAGAAGACTACAACCCGTTTGAACATATAAAAACAAGACTTAAACAACCCGAAAGTATCATTAGGAAGCTTGAGCGTAAAAACTTATCACCAACAGTTGAAAATGCTCAAACACAATTACAAGATATTATTGGCATCCGTATTACATGTTGCTTTGTAGAAGATATTTATCATTTAAAAGAAGTTATTGAAAATCGTGGAGACATGGAAATTGTAGAAGTAAAAGATTATATTGCTAATCCAAAAGGAAATGGCTATAAAAGTTTGCATATGATTATTAAATATCCATTGTCACTAAATTCTGGTACGAAAGATGTCTTTGCAGAAATTCAATTACGTACACTTGCCATGGACTTTTGGGCAAGTTTAGAACATAAACTTTACTACAAATATGAAGGAAATATACCTGACTATTTGAAAGATGAACTACATGACGCTGCTATGAAAGCTGAAGACCTCGATAATAAGATGGCAACAATCCGTCAAGATATTGATGACATTGAAGCATGTTCAAATCAAATTTTATTACCACTATAAAAAGGTTCTCTCCTATGAGAACCTTTTTATTTCTTCTCTATCGTACGAACCTCTTCAATCTTCCACCCTTCGTCTTCTTTTCCAAGTGCATACTGCATTTTCTTTTGAAGAGTAACCCCTCCATCTACTTCTTTTTCCTCCGTTTCAACAATAACAAGCCCACCTTTAAGAGCTTTCATATTCATATGTTCCAATTCTATTTTCTTATTTCCCTTTTGAAATGCCGCTTCCTTTTGTGTTTTTAAGTCTTCAGCACTAGGCATCTTCTTTGAAAATAACTCCATATGCTCAGCAAGATTTTTTTCATTCGTCGTCCGTACAAATGCCTCAATAACATCTTGAATGGATTTCTCTTCTTCTTTCGTTATATGTACCTTTTCCTCAGTTTTCCCAGCAGATTTTTGTTCTATATTATTCTCTTGAGATTGACATCCAACTAGCAATAATACGAATACTAGAAGAAATCTTAATTTCCCTAAAAAAACTCTCATCTTTCCATCTCCTAAAAAGAAAAGTGAGGCATTTCGCCTCACTTTCATTTATAATTAGCGTCTTCCTTTATTCGGATCGCCGCCGCCAACGATGTCAAAGACACGTTTAGCTATATTTGTATTCTCTTGAACGCCAGAGAATAAGTATTTACCTGGTCCGAATGCATATACGTTCACATCTTCACCTGTATGTCCACCCGTTGTCCAACCTGTAACCGAACGCTTATTGAAGATATCTTCAATTGCATTATCAATCTTTGTTACATCTTTTGATGGAGCTATATCATTTACAGCTTTAATTTCTTCTGGTGTTAATTGTAGATCAATATACTTTTTCAATGTTTCTTCTACATTTGCACCTTTTACAATCTCATTTGCCATAAAGTCTGGCGTACGTTTCGCAGCTTTAATCGGATCTACTTTAAAGTTATACTCACCATTCGCACCTAAAGATAATCCGCCAGTAGAATGATCTGCAGTTGCAACAACTAATGTGTTCTTATCTTTTTTCGCAAACTCAATTGCTGCTTTAAACGCTTTCTCGAAGTCTTCCATTTCACTCATTGCACCGACAATATCATTATCATGTCCAGCCCAATCAATTTGACTACCTTCGACCATTAAGAAGAAACCGTCTTTATTTTTGTTCAAGCGCTCAATCGCGGTATTTGTCATCTCTTCTAATGAAGATGTTTTGTCAGTACGGTCAATCATTTTGTCTAAACCACCTGGTGCAAATAAGCCAAGAACTTGATCGCTTTTATCATTTAATAATTGATTACGATCTGTTACATAACTATAACCAGACTTCTTAAATTCTTCTGTAAGATTGCGATCTTTTCTAACAAAGTTATTTACGCCCCCGCCAAGCATAACATCTATTTTATGCTTACCTTTAATTTTCTCATCAAAGTAATCATTTGCAATTGCGTCCATATTTTTACGACTAATATCATGTGCACCGAATGCAGCTGGTGTTGCATGCGTAATTTCAGAAGTTGCAACGAGTCCCGTTGACTTCCCTTTTTCTTTCGCTTGCTCCAATACTGTTTTCACTTCAGCTTTATCATTATCTACTGCAATAGCTGCGTTATATGTTTTTATACCTGCTGACATCGCAGTAGCTGCCGATGCAGAGTCTGTAATATTTTCATGTTCATCTTCTGGATATGTTTTTTGTGTTCCTACAAGATGCTTATCAAATTCTGTAGATTCCATCTCAAATGTTTTTGGATTATCTTTCATATAACGATGAGCTGTCATATATGAAGGCCCCATACCGTCCCCAATTAATACAATGACATTTTTAATTTTTGCATTGCTTCCGTTCTCATCTGCATTAACCTCACTAGAACGCGTAAAATTCCATGTTGCTACCGAAGTAACTGCTAACGACGCCACAACTGCAAATGGCCATGCTTTTTTTACAAACTTTTTCACTGTCTTGTCCCCCTAATTAGGTTATTCATTTCCCACTATCAAATTTAATAGAAGACTGTTAAGAGAAAATGAGTTATATGT
>NZ_JBFPJH010000062.1:0-15692 GCF_040838255.1 Bacillus sp. C30
GGGAACGTATTTCCTTTTAGCTACATAAATAAAATAATAAAGACAAACTCTTATTGAGAGCGGTGGAGGGAAAGGCCCTGTGAAACCCGGCAACCTTCAAACTAAATGTTTGAAACGGTGCTAAAACCTGCAAAACGTGTGTTTTGCATAATAAGAGGAGGAACAATTATGTCCCCCTCTTCAAAGTGAAGAGGGGGTTTTTATATTGATAGAAATGAGGGAGATTCGTGAAATTACTAGATTTATTATCAAAAGGAATTGTAATAGGTGATGGTGCGGTTGGAACGTTATTACATTCGCATGGTTTACAAAGTAGTTTTGAAGAATTGAATTTGTCTGATCCGGACTTAATTATATCGATCCATAAACAATATGTAGCTGCTGGAGCGGATGTTATTCAAACGAATACGTATGGTGCGAATGAAGCGAAACTCCGCATGTATGGTCTAGAAAATCAAATTGTCCAAATTAATAAAGCGGCAGTGAATATTGCGAAAGCATCAGTAACAGATCGGAATGCAATTTTAGGGACAATTGGAGGTATGAAACATATTGGTGCTGTTACAACGACTGATATAGAGCGAGAATTTATGTTACTTGAGCAGGCAGGTGCTTTACTAGAAGAACAGGTTGATGGATTACTATTAGAAACTTTTTATGATGAATTTGAATTATTGCATGCGGTTAAAGTATTGCGTAAACAAACGAATATTCCGATTGTTGCTCAGTTAGCGTTACATGAGGCAGGTACGACTCAAAATGGGAATGATGTCAATGAAATATTAAAACAGCTTTTAGATTACGGTGCCAATGTTGTTGGGTTGAACTGTCAACTAGGCCCGCTTCACATGACGGAAGCTTTCAAAATGATATCGATTCCTCAAAATGGCTATTTATCAGCATATCCGAATGCAGGTCTCCCGAATTATGTGGAAGGGCGTTACGTATATGAGGGAAGTCCAGCGTATTTTGAAGAAATGACACCGAAATTTATTGAACAAGGTATTCGTTTATTAGGTGGTTGTTGTGGTACTACCCCGGAACATATTGAAGGAATGAAACGTGCTATTGCAAATGTTGCACCTGTAATAGCAAAGGAGACGATTCAAAGGCCTAAAGTGGTCCATACACATGAGAAGCGTTCGAGAGCTCATGTTACTCTAGCAGAAAAGGCAAAGAAACAAACGACAGTTGTAGTGGAATTAGATCCACCGAAAACGTTAGACACGCAGCGTTTTTTTGAAGGGGCAAGAGCACTGAAAAGGGCTGGAGCGGATGCTATTACTCTAGCAGATAATTCATTAGCATCTCCTCGTGTTTCGAATATGGCTATGGGTGCATTATTAACGAAGCATGATATTCCAGTATTGACGCATTTAACGTGTAGAGACCATAACGTCATTGGACTACAGTCTCACTTACTTGGATTATCAGCATTAGGTATGGAGGAAGTGCTAGCTTTAACTGGTGATCCAGCGCGCGTTGGTGATTTCCCAGGTGCAACTTCTGTATATGATTTGTCATCGATAGAGCTCATTAAAATGATTAAAGAGATGAACGACGGACGCTCTATTTTAGGGAAATCAATTGGTCCGGCAACAAGATTTTCTGTTGGAGGTGCATTCAATCCTCATGTAAGGCATTTAAAAGCAGCGGTCAAGCGAATGGAACGAAAAATTGATGCTGGTGCTGAATATTTCTTAACGCAGCCGATATATGATGTTGCTTTAATAGAAGAAGTATATGAAGCGACAAAGCATTTGGAACAACCTATCTTTATTGGAATTATGCCGTTAGTAAGTAAGCGGAACGCAGATTTTCTTCATTTTGAAGTGCCGGGTATTACTCTCCCTGAAGAGATAAGACAAAGAATGGATGGACATGAAACGAAAGAGGCAGCCATAGAGGAAGGGATTCGTATTTCACAAGAGTTGATCGATGCGGCGATGAAATACTTTAACGGTATTTATCTTATTACACCGTTTTTAAAATATGAAATTACAGAACATCTCGTGAAATATGTGAGAGAAAAGCAAGAAGTGAAAGAAGGTATTAATTGATGAAACGAATAGAAGAGAGATTACAACATGAAATTTTAATATTAGATGGTGCAATGGGAACGATGATCCAGCAAGAAGACTTAACAGCGGAAGATTTTGGAGGAGAAGAATACGAAGGTTGTAATGAATATTTAGTAAAAACAAGACCGGATGTTATTTTAAATATTCATAAAGTCTACATTGAAGCTGGAGCAGATATTATTGAAACGAATACGTTTGGTGCAACAAATATTGTATTAAGTGATTATGCATTGTCTCATTTAGATGAAGAGTTAAACGAAAGGGCAGCGCTTTTGGCGAAGCAAGCGGTTAAAGAAAGTGGGAAAGAAGTGTATGTTGCGGGAGCGATGGGACCAACGACGAAAGCGATTAGTGTTACAGGTGGTGTGACTTTTGAAGAGTTAATTGAAGCCTATACAAGGCAAGCGAGAGGACTATTAAGAGGAGAAGTTGATGTATTACTCGTTGAAACGAGTCAAGATATGCGTAATGTGAAAGCTGCGTACATTGGAATTCAATCGGCGTTTGAAGAACTAAACAAAATAGTACCTATTATGATTTCTGGAACAATTGAACCGATGGGAACGACTTTAGCGGGTCAAACGATCGAAGCCTTTTATTTATCGGTAGAGCATATGAAGCCATTATCGGTTGGATTAAACTGTGCTACTGGTCCAGAATTTATGAGGGAACATATACGTTCCCTATCTGATTTATCGGAGTGTTATATTTCGTGTTATCCAAACGCTGGTCTTCCTGATGAAGATGGGCATTATCACGAATCTCCAGCGTCACTTGCTGAAAAAGTAAAACGTTTTGCTGAAGAAGGATGGATTAATATTATTGGTGGTTGTTGTGGCACAACACCAGAACATATACGTGTAATGAAATCGGCGCTTGCCTCGATTAATCCTCGTGAGCATCATGAAAGGGTTGGACATGGAATTAGTGGACTAGAAGCGTTGCAATACGATGATTCTATGAGGCCTTTATTTGTTGGAGAAAGGACGAATGTAATTGGATCGCGTAAGTTTAAAAGATTAGTAGCAGAAGGGGAATTTGAAGAGGCTGCTGAAGTGGCAAGAGCGCAAGTGAAGAAAAATGCTCATATTATTGATATTTGTATGGCAGACCCTGATCGTGATGAAATAGAAGATATGGAAAGATTCTTGGCAGAAGTTACGAAAGTGTTAAAAGTACCGATTATGATTGATTCAACAGATGAAAATGTTATGGCGAAAGCTCTTACTTATATTCAAGGAAAAGGTGTTATCAATTCTATTAATTTAGAGGATGGAGAAGAACGTTTTGAAAAAGTGACACCCCTTCTTCGGAAATACGGTGCTGCGATAGTTGTAGGGACAATTGATGAAGATGGTATGGCAGTTAGTGCAGAAAGAAAGATAGAGATTGCTAAAAGAAGCTATGAATTACTAACGAAAAAGTATGGTATACGCCCATCTGATATTATTTTTGATGCGCTTGTGTTTCCTGTAGGAACAGGTGATGAAGAATATATAGGTTCAGCGGCAGCGACTATAGAAGGAATTCGTCTTATTAAAGAAGCGTTACCAGAATGTTTAACGATTCTAGGTGTGAGTAATATATCTTTTGGTTTACCACCAGCTGGACGTGAAGTATTAAACTCTGTCTTTCTATATCATGCAACGAAAGCAGGATTAGATTATGCGATTGTTAATACGGAAAAATTAGAACGCTATGCGTTAATTCCAGAGGAAGAAAAACGTCTTGCGGATGCATTATTATTTGAAACGACGAAAGAGACGTTAGAAAAATTTACAAACTTTTATCGTGTTGCCAAAAAGAAAGATGTCGTTATACAAGAAACGCTAACACTTGATGAACGACTGGCAAATTATATTGTAGAAGGTACGAAGCAAGGACTACAAGAAGATCTAAGTCTCGCGCTTACAGAAGGACGAAAACCTCTGGATATTATTAACGGGCCGCTTATGACAGGAATGGATGAGGTGGGGCGATTATTTAATGGTAATGAGCTTATCGTTGCTGAAGTATTGCAAAGTGCTGAAAGTATGAAAGCTGCCGTAAGTTATTTAGAGCCACATATGGAATCTAGTGAGAGTGCAAAAAAAGGGAAAGTATTATTAGCGACTGTTAAAGGAGACGTACATGATATTGGGAAAAACCTTGTTGAAATTATTTTATCAAATAACGGATATGAAATTATTAATTTAGGAATTAATGTTCGTTCGGATCGAATTGTTCAAGAAGTACAAGAAAAGAAACCTGATATTATTGGCCTTTCTGGTTTGTTAGTAAAATCCGCACAACAAATGGTAACGACTGCTGAAGATTTAAAAGCAGCGAATATTGATATTCCAATTGTTGTAGGTGGTGCAGCACTAACGAGGAAATTTACAGATAATCGTATTTCTCCATCTTATAAAGGGCTCGTATGTTATGCAAGTGATGCAATGACAGGTCTTGATATTATTAACAAATTACAAAAAGAAGAAGAACGTGAAAAGATGAAGCGAGATAAAAAGGAACGCCATCTTCATATTGTGAAACAAGAGGAGAAAAAAATAGAAATTCCCGCAGTTATTGAGCCATTGCCAAAAGCAACTGTTATGATACCAGATTCGACGAAACGAGTTGTATTACGGGATATTCCTGCCCTTCATCTTGCACCGTTTTTAAATAGACAAATGTTAATTGGACACCATCTTGGGTTAAAAGGAAACGTAAAAAAACTCTTGCAAGAAGGGGATAAAAGAGCACATGAGCTAAATGATTTAATTGATGAATTATTACAAGAAGGACAATCTTGGTTACGCCCAAAAGCGGTGTATCAATTTTTCCCGGCGCAAAGTGATGGACAAAATATAATTATATACGATCGGGAAGATCACACACGTATTATAGAGCGATTTGAATTTCCGAGACAAGGGAAAGCACCATACCGTACTTTAGGAGATTATATACGCCCGATTGGAGATGAGATGGATTATGTCGCTTTCTTATCTGTTACCGTTGGAGAAGGGGTTCGAGATATTGCAGAGGAATGGAAGGCGAAGGGAGATTATTTACGCAGTCATGCGATTCAGTCGTTAGCACTTGAATTAGCAGAAGGACTTGCTGAAAAAACACATATGCTCATTCGTGATCGTTGGGGAATTCCAGATTCACCTGAACTGACGATGGAAGAGAGATTCCGTACAAAATATAGAGGAATACGCGTATCATTTGGTTATCCAGCATGCCCAGAACTTGCTGATCAAGAAAAATTATTTCGCTTAATTCATCCAGAAGAAATAGGTGTTTCATTAACAGAAGGATTTATGATGGAGCCAGAAGCGTCTGTAACGGCTATGGTATTTTCTCACCCTGAGGCAAGGTATTTTAGTGTACTATAGTGTAGAAGGGGGAGACGTATGAAAAAAATAGTCTTTACAGGTGGCGGTTCGGCCGGGCATGTAACACCTAATTTAGCAATTATTCCACATTTACAAAAGCAGAACTGGGATATCTCTTATATTGGTTCTCATCAAGGGATTGAGAAAACGATTATAGAAAAAGAAGGAATCCCATACCATAGTATTGCAAGCGGGAAGCTACGTCGTTATTTTGATTTGAAAAATATAAAAGATCCTTTTCTCGTGATGAAGGGTGTTATGGATGCGTACGTAACAATTCGTAAACTAAAACCGGATGTTATTTTTTCAAAAGGTGGTTTCGTATCCGTACCAGTCGTAATTGGAGGATGGCTAAATAGGGTGCCAGTTTTATTACATGAATCTGATATGACACCTGGACTAGCAAATAAAATTGTGCTCCGTTTTGCCTCGAAAATATTTGTTACATTTGAAGAAGCAGCGAAACATTTACCGAAAGAAAAAGTAATATATACAGGATCGCCTGTACGTGAAGACGTACTAAGAGGAAATCTTGAAAAAGGTTTAAAGTTTCTAGGGTTTTCCCGGAAGAAATCAGTTATTACTGTTATGGGAGGAAGTTTAGGCGCAAAGAAAATTAATGAAACGGTTCGATCGGCACTTCCAGATCTTCTGAAAAATTATCAAATTGTGCATCTTTGCGGAAAAGGAAATCTTGATGAATCCTTACAAAACAAAGAAGGATATAGACAATTTGAATATATACATGAAGAGTTTCCGGATATATTAGCAGCAACAGATTTTGTTATTTCACGTGCGGGATCCAACGCGATTTTTGAATTTTTAACAATGCAAAAGCCGATGGTTTTAATTCCGTTATCGAAATTTGCAAGCCGTGGAGATCAAATTTTAAATGCTGAATCCTTTAAAAGACAAGGGTATGCATCGGTATTATATGAAGAGGATGTAACGGTGAACTCACTTATAAAGCATATAGAAGAGCTATCTCATAATAATGAGACGTATAAAACAGCATTAAAAAAATATAATGGAAAAGAAGCGATTAAAACTATCATTCAACATATTGCAGAGGCATGATTAAACAATCATGTCTTTTTTAGTAGGATGAAAGATTCCAAGAATTGATATTTTTATGTTACAATAACAAATGGTTAATAGGGAAATTCCAATTGATTAAGCGTGAAAATACGAATGGATTAGGAGTGACTGTGTTGGAGCTAAGTCTCTATGAAAATACTGCACTTATTATATGCTTTGTGTTGTACGTTGGTAGTGTTATTGTTTATATTTCACGGAAATTTTCACAAGAACGAGAGCTTGAAAAATCAGAAATAACAGCTGAACTAGAAATGTTAGCTGATGAAAGTTATAAAAAACAAAAAATAAAAGAAGATCATGAGGCACCCCATCATTGAAACGCAAATAAGTTCTAAGGATGGGGATTTTTTTTGAAAAAATCCCATTAACGCTAAAAAAGGAGTTTCCCCATACATATTTAAGGAGTGAATATAAATGAAATTTTATATTGCTTCAGGATTTCAAAATAAACATCTTGTTCGTTTCGTATCAAGCCAGTTGAAAGAAGTGGGATGGCAGCATACATATGATTGGACGAAAAATGAAAGAGCAACCAATAGAGAACAATTGCAAAAGATTGGTGAAGAAGAACAAGAAGCGATACGAGAAGCTGATGTTTTCTTACTCATACTAGAGGGTGGGAATGGAAGTCATACAGAATTAGGGATGGCAATTGCTTTAGAAAAGAAAATTTATATATATCACAAGGGCAATGAGTTGCAAACGACATTCTACCATTTACGAGAAGTTGATATTTTCGAAGGAGAAATTGAGGGGCTTGTCTCATATATATTGAATAAAGTGGAATGTTAGACGTGGGAATGCAGCGAGAAATATTTCTTGCAAAAAAAGAGTGAAGGTTACCATTAGGCTATTTTGGGCACAGTTATTATAAGTAAAGTATATAAAGGAGTTATAAATATGAAATTAGAAAATGGATGGGAAACAAGTTTTTTAGAGGTTGTACAAAACAGTGAATTTAAGAAAGATGCAATTCTTAGTCAATTGCTTTTTGCGGATAGTGAAGAAGTAGAAGAGCTTGTTGATGATTACGGTTATGAAGAGATTATTGAACGCGAACATGATGATGAGTTAGCAGGAATTTTAGGAGAAGAACTTTTCAGTGAGCTGGAGCGAAACGTATTCTTATCTCCACAGCCAGAAGAAAAACTTATTTCATTCGTAAATGGATTAGGTTTTCATGTGTTAGATTGGATTGTGCTTCTTGAAACAGAATTTGGCATTGATAGCGCAAACTTCACATCGGATGCAGTGAAAATGTTAGAAAAGCGCTTTAGACAGTTTCCCTATATAGAAGAGAAGACAATTTTTGATATGACGTTTGAAGAAGCGATGGATGTATTAGAATCTGTTACAGGATTACAGCTGAAGGGGAAAATGAACGTATAATGAAAAAGAACGTGATAGCTTCACGTTCTTTTTTTTTTACATAATAAGAATTTTATCATCTAGCTTTGTTTGTCCAGTAAGAAGTGCATTTAAATACTCTACTTTTCGTATGCAAGCTTGTATATGTCTTTCAACCTCTTGTAACTCTGCTTGGTGATGCGTTTCAATTGGATGAATTTGTACGTTAAATTTTTCGAATTGACTACTATATGTTATTTCTGCATAGCCGCTCATAATATCGGTTTCGTTATGAAATAAAAATTGCTTCGTTTCTTCACAGAATGATACATCCTGAAAGCCATATACTTTTAATGCTTCAATTACTTTGTTAATCATGTTTATATTCATTTTTTAACCCTCTTTACGAAGTTCTACTTTTATATTATAACATAAAAAATTACGTAGAAAGCGCTTCCAAGTGTATTTTATTATAAACTTTACGTTTCAATCATAAAAATGAAACAAAGAAAAAATAATTGTAAAGAAGGAAGGACTCTTTTATTGTTTCGTCATATATATAGAGAAATAGTGCAATGAAAGGAAATTTTCCGAGGTGGAGATTGTATTTCCAATTTGAGCGCAGTAAAAGAGGTGAGAATCTTGAACTTTGATATTGTAGGACAAAAAGCATATATAAAAGATGGGCCGCATCGGAACCGAATTGGAACTGTAAAGAAAAATGAAAAACAATTAGAATCCCATTTTGCTATTGTAATTGGAGAACAAAGTATTGATGTAGAGCTAAAGGATATCGTGTTAGTTGGAGTAGATGTAGGACAATTTCATACATGGTGCGAGCAAAATGGTTATTTGTGAAAGGGACGGGCTGTGAGATAATGAAATATATTTGAGAAAAGAGAATATGTTATTGTATTCTCTTTTTCTATGTTTAAGGAGGCGGAAATGAAATATAAAGCACAGGAGCTTACATTGGAGTTGAAAGAGAAGATTCAATGTATGGAGAATGGAATAGAGCGAATATCACTTGAACTTTTTAAAGAGTATTCATATTTATACATAGAGAAAAACATGGAACTATCTATGGAACTTGTTAAAGATAAAGAGCATCCTTTTGAGGTGGGTTATTATTCATCAGTTGCCATAGCTATATTAGATGAAGAAAAAGAGATGATTGGATTTTATAATATTCCAATTTAGAAATGCGAAAGAATCTTTTTAGGAATGCAAATTCAATTAAGCATTTGGGGAAGTAAGAAAGTAGGGGAACTTGTTGATGAATCTTGTTATGAGATTGAGGAAGAGTTAAAAGAGCAACTAGAAGAATACTTGGAGTGATAACTTTCAAGAGAAGATGTATAGAGATGGAACATAATAAAAAAGACGCTAACAGTATAAATTGTTAGCGTCCTTTTTTATTATGAAGCAATCTCACCAGTTTTTACATCATCTTGATTGTACGTATCCTGATCTAATTCACCAAGCCATTTACTAGAAATAAGACCTGCTGTCATAGAACCACTTACGTTAAGAGCTGTACGACCCATATCGATTAATGGTTCAACGGAGATAACAAGAGCGACAATGCCGATTGGTAAGTTCATTGTAGATAGTACGATTAACGCTGCGAATGTTGCACCGCCACCAACACCGGCAACACCGAATGAGCTAATAGCAACGACAGCGATTAAAGTTAAAATGAATTGTGGTTGTAATGGATCAATTCCTACAGTTGGAGCGACCATCATAGCAAGCATTGCTGGATAAATACCTGCGCAACCGTTTTGACCGATAGATACCCCAAAGGATGCAGCGAAGTTAGCGATTCCTTCAGAAATACCAAGCTTTTCTTTTTGAGCTTCAATATTTAATGGCATTGCACCAGCACTAGAGCGAGATGTGAATGCAAATGTTAATACAGGGAACACTTTTTTCAAATATTGAATTGGATTTAAACCAGATAATGCGATTAATAATAAGTGAATGATAAACATTACGATAAGAGCTACGTAAGATGCTAACACGAAGTTACCAAGTTTTAAAATAGCGTTAATATCGCTACCAGCAACTGTCTTTGCCATAAGAGCTAATACGCCGTATGGAGTAAGACGTAAAATTAATGTTACCATACGCATTACGATTGCATATACAGCATCAAGCATTTTCTTAAATAGCTCTGCTTGTTCTGGATATTTTCGTTTTACACCTATAAAGGCAATCCCGATAAAGGCTGCAAATATTACAACAGAAATTGTTGATGTTGGACGAGCACCTGTTAAATCAAGAAAAGGATTCGTAGGCAACAGTTCTAACAATTTGTCTGGAATTGTTGTCTTTTCAATAGAAGTAAATCTTTCTTCTACTAATTTCAGACGAGCAGATTCTGCATCACCTTGTTGTAATCCTGTTGCTGATACATCAAATCCTGCGCTTGCAGCTATACCGACAGCTGCGGCAATTCCTGTAGTAAGAATTAAAATTCCGATAATAAGACCACTGATTTTACCAAGGTTTTTCGTTAATTGTAATTTTGTAAATGCTGAAATAATAGATACTAAAATAAGTGGCATAACGATCATTTGAAGTAATTTCACATAACCGTTACCAATTAAACTAAACCAGGTATTTGATTCGATAATTACTTTAGAAGTAGGTTCATAAATAAATTGTAATATAAGACCAAAGATAATTCCGACTCCTAAAGCAGTAAATACACGTTTATTAAAAGATACATGCTTACGTTGCATATAATACAATACGCCAACTAAAATGAGCATGACTGTGATGTTAATCCCGACAAGCAGTGTATTCATGTTGATTCCCCCTAATTCCAATGTGTTATATAGAATATAAGGTAATAAAACCTATAAGTCAACTAGGGAATTGCGGAATTAAAAAAAAGATGGCAATTTGCCATCTCTTAATGCCCAGCTCCAGGGACAAGTAAAAATGTTGTGTACCATGTAAATCCGATGAAGAAAACGGTTAAATATGCCCCGAATACGTATATATACATACGCTCTGTTAATTTTAAATAACTTAAAAGTACGAAGAATCCTGTTTGTCCTAAAAATAGTAGTGCGGTCGAATGCATATCCCCTACGTAAAACATAACCGAGAAAATTCCAGTCCAAAAGCCGAGAACGCGAAACATGCGCTCCATGCCATCTCCCTCCTTTTCTAAAAAAAGTAAAACCTCTTTTCATTATAGTTTATTTTTCTAACTATTGTAAATATTCATTCATATAAAAAAGAAGCCAATTATAATATTGACTTCTTCTTAGTTGAAAAACTAAATTTGAACTTTATCCCGCATTAACGGGCAGTAAAACTCCCATCTCAAAATTCGGCAAATGCGAGGAAGTTAGGTAGGAGATAACTGCCCGTAAAAGCCCGATTGGTTCAATTAATAATCAGTGAGGGAAGAACACCCCCCCCACTGATTAAAGTTTCACTTTATAGTTACAAGATTTGCAGCCATCTAGTAGACTATCGTTTCGTGTTAATTCCACGTTCGGGAATAGGATTTCAAAAATCCCCTTCATCATATCTCCGTGCATATTACAAATTTCAGTCGGATGATGCGCAGCAACTTCTTTAAATGGGCAATTGTGTACATCATAGAAAATTTTTGTGCCATCTGTACTTAATTCAAAAGCAGGGGATAAGCCAGCTGTTGAGAATGCTTCTTTTGCGATTAGCATTTTTTGTTCTATCGTCAATGCTTCTGCACTTACATTTAAGCGATGCATATGTTGTTGCATTAATTCTTTGCCGAATTGTTTCCCTGTTTCATATAGCGCTTTTTCACCAGCACTACCTAAGCTTAGCAGTGAATTAAATGCTATCTGCGCTAATAATTGATAATCGCGAAATGGGAATTGTAACTGGATGACATCTTGAGACAAGACGTATAGTCTGCTTGGTCTGCCGCCTTTCCCAGTTTTTTTTGTTTCTGATTTGAGCATATTAACATCTTCTAATTTAGATAAATGTAAACGCGCTACGTTTGGATGAATGTTAAACTCATCTGCAATTTCTTGTACAGTTACGTAATTATGTTTTTGCGAAATATATTTATAAATATAATAACGAGTAGGGTCAGATAATACACCTGTAATTTTTAAAGCTTGTTCCATGAGGATCTCCACCTTTATCACTTTATCCAAGATATTAACATTATAATACAGATAAACTTCTATATAGGTAATTTCAGACAATAATTCGGAAATTGTTCATAATTTCACAAACATATTTTTCCTTTTTCTCTTAGTGAAAATACAAAATCTCTAATTTTTCTTGTGCATTTTTTTATGATATATACATAGTGAGGAAGGAAACTTGATGAATAGTGTCGAGCTTTTTGCAAATATGATTATGAAAGAAGCTTGTAGGGTGCAAGCATCGGACTTACATATTGTGCCCAGGCAGAAGGATGTGGCGATTCAATTACGTATTGGAAAAGATTTAATTACGAAACGGTGTATTGAGAAAGAATTTGGAGAAAAGCTTGTTTCACACTTTAAATTTTTAGCATCAATGGATATAGGAGAGAGGAGAAAACCTCAAAATGGTTCGTTGTACTTACAAATTGATGGAAAAGAAGTGTATTTACGCCTTTCAACACTTCCAACAGTATATCAAGAAAGTCTCGTTATTCGCCTCCATTTACAAGCATCTGTACAGCCACTGTCTCATCTTTCGTTATTTCCAAGTTCAGCGGAAAAATTACTCTCTTTTTTAAAGCATTCTCATGGGTTACTCGTATTTACTGGGCCAACTGGTTCTGGAAAAACAACAACAATGTATGCGTTATTAGAAGTAGCTAGAAAATGGCAAACACGTCGCATCATTACACTGGAAGATCCAGTTGAGCAAAGAAAAGACGGTTTATTACAAATTCAAATAAATGAAAAAGCTGGTATCACATATAAAACGGGATTAAAGGCTATTTTGCGTCATGATCCAGATATTATTTTAGTTGGCGAAATTCGTGATGAAGAAACAGCAAAAGTAGCTGTAAGGGCCAGTTTGACGGGACATTTAGTAATGACAACCTTGCATACAAATGATGCGAAAGGAGCGATACTACGATTTATGGACTATGGTATTACAAGGCAAGAAATTGAACAATCATTATTAGCAGTAGCTGCTCAGCGGCTCGTCGAATTAAAATGTCCATTTTGCAGAGGGAAGTGTGCAACTTTATGTAAATCAATGAGGAAAGTGAGACAGGCAAGCATTTATGAACTGTTATATGGATATGAATTAAAACAAGCGATTAAAGAAGCAAGTGGAGAACATGTTACGTATCACTATAAAACGTTGGAATCGTCGGTTCGAAAAGGGTATGCTTTAGGCTTTTTAGAAGAAGATGTATATGTTTAAGAGAAAATGGAGTTTAAGTGATCAAGCATTATTATGTAAAAGATTAAGTGATTTATTAGAGAAAGGTTACTCACTTTTACAGGCGTTAGAATTTTTGCAGTTGCAACTACCATTAGGA
Source organism: Bacillus sp. C30 (assembly GCF_040838255.1). Lineage (NCBI taxonomy): Bacteria > Bacillati > Bacillota > Bacilli > Caryophanales > Bacillaceae > Bacillus > Bacillus sp. C30. Next base: position 13,410 of record NZ_JBFPJH010000062.1, read on the forward strand.
AAGAAATTACAGTTACAGCGTATGATCGAGGGATTGAAAAATGGACAAAGTTTGCACGCTTCTTTTCACCAATTAATGTTTCACTCTGAGATGTTAAGTTATTTGTTTTATGCAGAGCGACATGGTGACATTTCTTTTGCTTTGCAACAAGGGAGCGTACTTCTTTACAAGAAAGATAAATATAGGAAAGATATGATGAAAGTAATGCGATATCCTATGTTTTTATCATTTTTTTTAATGATTATGCTTTCTGTTTTTAACCTCATTTTATTGCCTCAGTTTGAAATGATGTATAGTTCTTTACGTTCTACAGCACCACCACTTACGGAGCGAATTTTAGTTGCAATTAAATTATTACCCTACTTCATTTATATGATTGTTCTTATCGTTATAACGGGATTTAGTTTATATATATTTTATTTCCGAAAACTTCCGCCTACTCAAAAGGTAAAGGTTATGATCCGTATTCCCCTTATGAAAACATTTCTTATTTTAAATCATTCGCATTATTTTTCCACTCAATTAAGTGGTTTATTACACGGTGGATTGTCGGTACACGAAGCATTAACAATAATGATGAAGCAAAAGTATCATCCGTTCTTTCAGTATGAAGCAGACCGAATTGAGCGGCAATTAATTGCAGGAGAACCGTTACAATCTATTATTGATAAAAGCGGTTATTACGAGAAAGAACTTTCTTATATCATTACGCATGGACAAGCAAACGGTAATTTAGCAAATGAGCTTGGTGATTACAGTGAGCTCATTATCGAAAAGGTAGAACAAAAAATTAAACGTATGTTATTTGTGATTCAACCCATTTTATTTACATGTCTTGGGGTTATAGTCATTTTGATGTACTTAGCGATGATTATGCCGATGTTTCAAATGATGAATTCTATATAGGGGGCATTTACATGCAGAATGAGGAGGGTTTTACTCTTTTAGAAATGTTATTAGTTATGGTTGTCATAACTGTATTATTACTATTAATTATTCCAAATGTAGTTACACAGCGCTCATCCGTCCAAGGAAAAGGATGTGCAGCCTATGTGAAATCTATAGAAGCACAAATACAAGCATATCACTTGCAACATAATAAGATTCCATCAATAGAGGAACTTGAAACAGGAAAGTATATTACTTCAAAAACTTGCCCGAAAGGTGAACCAATCCATATTTCCGATGATGGTACGGTATCAGCTGGGAAATCGTGAAGCAAAAAGGTTTTACTCTTTTAGAAATGCTACTTGTCTTATTTGCTATTTCTGTACTGAGTGTTGTTACGCATTTTAACGTTACTTCATTACATGAAAAACAAAAAGTTGAGCAGTTTTTGAAACAGTTTTCAAATGATATTTTGTATATGCAGCAGTTAGCGATTAAGCGTCAAAAACATTATACGTTACGCTGGTTTAAAGAGAAACATATGTATTATATTTCGGAATCGGAGACAGCCCTTTTAATTGCTAAGGGAGAATATGATAAAGATGTCCAAATTGATTTGCATACCTTTCCAAACCCAATGACATATAATCCGAGCGGGAATATTAATAGGGGTGGTACGATTTTACTTTCCTATCGAGGGTATAAATATGAGATTGTATTTCAGCTTGGAAGAGGGAGATTTACGTATCGTGAAGTGTCAAAAAGGATCAGTAATGGTTGAAATGGTTGTAGCGTTAAGTTTAATAATGATGGCGGTATCGTTATTGCTCCCGCAAACATTATTAATTATGCAAGAAAGAAAAAATATAAAAATGAGCTATAAAGCATTAATATTATTAAAAAAAGAAGCGGCCTTATTTAAGTATGAGAATGAGGAAAAGCGAGTAAAAGAGCAAGTCATAAAAGGAATTGTATATTACACATATTGGAGAGGAGATGAAGTTTGTACGATGTGGAAAGATATGAGAGGAAAAGCGATGGAGCAATGCCTTTATGCAAAGGAAAAATAAAAAAGAAGCGGGATTTACATTAATAGAAATGATTGCATGTTTGTTGCTTTTATCAATGTTCTTTTTACTTTTACCGCGTCTTCATATTATGGGGATAGAAAATACACATTCAAAAGGATTAAATGACTGGGAGTGGGATGTGTTTTTAGGACAAATGCAATTAGAGTTTCGTGAAGTATCAAGTGGGAGGAAGATAGAGCTAGAAAACGGTGGGAATATTTTACGCTTCCAACTTCGTAATGGTGATCAGGTGACGTATGAAAAGTTGAATAGTAATTTAATAAGAAAAGTAAATATGCGCGGAAGGGAATTTATATTACAAAGG
>NZ_JBFPJH010000063.1:0-15671 GCF_040838255.1 Bacillus sp. C30
CTATGCGACTGAAATAGGAAGAAGACTAGTAACAGTTACGTGGAATGAAATAGACGCTCCTACAATTCCTAAAGAGTTTAATAATAAAAAAATATTGCAGTTCTCAGATGTACATTTAGGACCAGATTTTACATTGAAACAACTAGAAAATTTGGTGGAGAAGATGAATGAATTACATCCAGATATAGTAGTTTTTACAGGAGATTTAATAGATAAGTTTGGATCCTATAGTGCGGAAAGAGAAGAAGCAAAGGTTATTTTGCAGAAAATTAAAGCTCCCCTAGGAAAATATGCTGTGTTTGGGAATCATGATAGAGGTGGGGGCGGTAGTTTATTTTACAAAAAGTATATGGAGGAAGCTGGTTTTTCTGTGTTAGTAAATGAAGTGCAGAAAATTAAAGCGGAAAACGGCAAGTATATTACAATATCAGGTTTGGATGATTTTTTATTAGGGAAGCCACAAATAGACTCGACTTTAAAAAACTTAAGACAACAAGATTTCAATATGCTATTAATACATGAGCCGGATGTTGTAGATAAAGTATCTCGTTATCCAGTCGATTTTCAAATGTCAGGACATAGTCACGGAGGACAAGTTCAAATTCCTTTTGTAGGTCCTTTAATTACTACAAAACTAGCTGAGAGTCATGTTGAAGGTATGTATGAATTAGAAGGGAAGAGTAAGCTGTTACATTTATACGTAAATCGTGGTATTGGGACAACCCGAATGCCTGTTAGATTTTTGAGTGTACCGGAACTTTCACTATTTGTATTGAAGCAAAGTAGTGACTGAAGTAGAACGTTTAACATTTTGAAGAATTAAGAGTACTTTTAAAGAAAGTTCTCTTTTTTTATTGATTAAATACAGAATATTATGTATTTTTTTATTTAAACTGTTAAAAAGAAAGGAGAATTTCTATGATAGAAACATGGCATAAAGAATTGGAAAGTTTATATAATCAAATGGTTTCGTGGCGAAGAGATTTTCATCAATACCCAGAGCTATCGTTTCAAGAAATAGAAACACCGAAAAAAATAGTTGAAATTTTAAAAAGTTTTCATATTGATGTGAAAACAGATGTCGGGGGAAGAGGGGTAATCGGCGTAATTGAAGGTGGAATACCTGGGAAGACGATGGCGCTACGTGCTGATTTTGATGCACTACCTATTCAAGATGAAAAGAAAGTTTCATATAAATCAAAGGTTCCTGGCGTAATGCACGCTTGTGGCCATGATGGACATACAGCAACACTTTTAGGAGTTGCAAAAATATTAAGTGATAACAGAGATCAACTTTCAGGAAAAATAGTCCTTATTCATCAACATGCAGAAGAGAAAGAGCCTGGCGGAGCAATTGCCATGATTGAGGATGGTTGTTTAGAAGGAGTAGATGTTGTTTTTGGTACACATTTATCTTCTCAGATGCCTTTAGGAATTGTTGGAACGAAAGCTGGAGCAATGATGGCGGCAGCTGATACTTTTGAAGTGAAGATTCAAGGGCGAGGCGGTCACGGCGGTATGCCACATCATACTGTAGATGCTATTATCGTTGCAACACAAGTTATTAATCAGTTGCAACTTTTAGTGAGTAGAAAAGTCGATCCACTTCAATCAGCAGTTTTAACAGTTGGTACATTCCATGCCGGGCAAGCCGATAATATTATTGCGGATACTGCTACGTTTACAGGAACCATTCGAACGTTAGATCCTGAAGTGAGAGAATATATGGAGAAGGAATTTAGACGAGTTGTTGAGGGGATTTGTCAGTCCCTTCATGCTGAAGTTAATATTCAATATAAACGAGGCTATCCAATATTAATAAATCATGTAGCTGAAACACGTCATTTTATGACGGTTGCGGAACACGATCTTGGCAAAGAAAGGGTCATGGAAGTACCACCTATTATGGGCGGAGAAGATTTTGCATACTACTTAGAACATGTTCCAGGAGCATTTTTCTTCACAGGTGCCGGTAATGAAGAAATAGGGGCAACATATCCACACCATCATCCCCAATTCGATTTTGATGAACGTGCGATGTTGGTTGGTGGGAAGTTGCTTTTAAGTCTTGTGAATAGTTATTCAAGAGATGGAAAAGAATTTCTTCATCATGTAGAAGTGAAAAAGTAATTTACATAAATAAAAAACAACAATAGGTCATATAAAACCTATTGTTGTTTTTTATTATTTTTGCAAGGAAAGACTATCAAAATATGTTCTATAGTTATTAGAGAATTCAAAGTTGTTTTTTGCATCCCAATTAATAGACCAAGACATTAGGCCACGGAATGCAGGATAGCCACTCTGATTTGAAAGTTTATACTTTCCTCCGAAAGGAATTCCTTTAATGATATAATCTAAAGCTTTTTTCATTTCAGTTGGAGAAATATATCCGCCACTTGGAGCGGCCGCTGGTGCTGCAGGAAGTCCAATCATGACTTGATCCGAACGAAGAGGCGGGAAAATGTTATTTGCATTACCACCTACAGGAAAACCATGTAAGAGCATATCTGCCATAGCGACTTCGTAGTCTGCAGTACCTTGATTGTAGTTATTACCGTCCATTCCAATCCCGCTACCAGCGTTGTAGTGTTGAACGTGAATGTATGTTAGTTTGTCTTTCACTCCGTAAATAATCGGTAAATATGCACCCCAGATGCTTCCATATGCGCTATAGCCGCCTTGAACATAAGCTGTTTCAGGAGCCATGCTTAATAGAAAATTTGGACCATAATGATCTGAGATTGTCCGAATAGCCGAAATAAGATTTACGATTTGAGGAGTCGTTGGGTTTTTGAAATTAGTGTCATTACCGTTTAAGTAAATTCCTGATTCAAGGTCAATATCTATTCCATCAAAACCGTATTTATCAATTAGAGATTGTATGGAATTAATAAAACGTTGCTTAGCGGCATTATCAGGAAGTAAAACGACCCCATTTTGTCCACCTATTGAAAGAACTACTTTCTTTCCTTTACTTTTTAAATAAGCAATATCTGATTTGAATTCTGCATCCGTACCATACACAGGAGAAAATTCAACAGTGGAACGATCACCACCAGTTTCACCGAAAGATACATTGAGTACATCCCATTTTGGTGAAACGTCTCTTAATTTAATAATGCCAGTATCCAACGAGTAATTTTGATCCTAAATTGTTTGCTGCTTGTGCTTGAAAGGGAGCTAGCGGTAGCAGTAAGAAAATTACTAAAGTACAACAAATGAATTTGAACTTGTTTAACATATCAACACTCCTATACAAAAAGTTGTCTAGATGTATAATCTTGTTTGTTTAATTATATCTGAAAATTCATTCTTTTTTTAAGGTGACTATAATTTTCTCAACAATTGTGTATGGGAAATTATTAAACCTAATGAAATAATTTTTGAAGGAGGTCGAATTACGATTGTTAAATTCAGAATATTTTGATATATTTTAAAGTATAGGATAAGATTTTTCGCATAATACTCTTACATAAATTTCAAAATTAAGTTTGGAAGGGGATGTACAAGAGTTGGATAAAAATCTTAAGAAAGACCTCAAAATACGCCACATTACAATGATTTCCATTGGTGGCGTAATAGGAGCTGGTTTGTTTGTTGGAAGTGGTGCGGTTGTGCATTCAGCAGGTCCAGGTTCTATCGTTTCATATGCATTAGCAGGACTTCTAGTTATTTTCGTTATGAGAATGCTAGGAGAAATGGCAGCTATTAATCCGACAAGTGGTTCATTTGCAACATATGCAAGAGAGGCAATTGGTCCATGGGCAGGTTATACAATTGGGTGGCTATATTGGTTTTTCTGGGTAATTGTTATTGCAATAGAAGCTACAGCAGGTGCTGGTATTATTCAATACTGGATTCCAGAAATCCCACTCTGGTTATTAAGCTTAATATTAACGATTTTATTAACGTTGACGAATGTTTTCTCGGTGAAATCATTTGGAGAATTTGAATATTGGTTTTCATTTATTAAAGTAATAAGTATTGTGTTGTTCCTTTGTCTTGGACTAGCTGTTATTTTAGGATTTGTACCAGGAACGGAAGCACCTGGCACTTCGAATTTGGTAGGTCAAGGAGGATTTATGCCAAATGGTATAAGTTCGGTGTTACTTGGAATCACCGTCGTTATATTTTCATTTATGGGATCTGAGATTGTTGCAGTGGCCGCTGGAGAGTCTGCCGAACCTGTAAAGGCAGTCAAAACAGCAACAAATGGTGTAATTTGGCGTATTCTCGTATTTTTCATTGGATCGATCGCTGTAGTTGTTACACTCCTTCCGTGGAATTCGGCGAACATACTAAAAAGCCCATTTGTGGCGGTACTGGAACATATAGGGATACCAGCGGCAGCGCAAATTATGAATTTTATCGTTTTAACAGCTGTACTTTCTTGTTTAAATTCGGGTTTATATACGAACTCAAGAATGCTTTTTTCAATGGCAGAAAGAGGAGATGCGCCAAAGGCATTTTTGAAATTGAATAGTAGTGGTGTTCCAGTTCGGGCGGTTTTATTTGGAACTTTCTTTGCTTACATTGGAGTTGTTTTTAGTTACATATCTCCAGATAAAGTATTTTTATTTTTAGTGAATGCATCTGGCGGGATTGCGTTACTCGTTTATCTCGTTATAGCAGTTTCACATTTCAAGATACGTAAAAAAATGGGGAAAGCGGAACAACAAAATTTGAAAGTGAAAATGTGGCTTTTTCCATATGTAACATATGTTACAATTGCTGCGATTATAGCAGTTTTAGTTTCCATGCTCGCAATTGAATCTTTACGTTCACAAGCGCTTTTAACAATGCTTGTTACTGTTCTTATAATAATTTCTTATTTTATTTTTAATAGAAACAAAAATAGTACATTATTGAATCCTAAAAGTAAGAATGAGGAATCTGTTCGATTCTAATTTCTTGTTTTAGAAGAGAGTTACACCCAATCATTGCTATAAAAGAATCATATATAATCATAGAAACAAGTAATTACTATTGTCATAGTGAATATAAACTTTTTTCTTGACTTTTTATATGAAGGCGAGCAAAATGGTAAAAAGGAAGGGGGGATGACGATGGAAGAGTACGTATTAGAGCTGTATAACTTTTTATATACGACAGAATGGCAAGATATTGTTTCATTTCTAGGAATAATGTTTTGTATGAAAATTGTAATTGTATATATGGAAGAGCAAGGTATGTTCTATTCCTTCTCATCTCCGTTCGATGTGCAGCGCGAGCCGTTGCCAAACTATGCCAAGGTAAATTACGAACAATTTCCTTTTGTGATTTTCTTTATGATTCGATTTATAACAGCAATTGTAAAGAAAAAGGAAAGTGACGATGAAGAGTGCCACTCAACTTGTAATATAGCGACTGCTTTTTAAGCTAAATACAAGGAGGAGATTTATATGTGGTTTCGATTTCTTATGATTGGTTTCTTTTCATTAACAGCAATTTCATTAATGGGATATCAAGTGTCTGAAATATATCAAGCGTATAGCAGTACGTTTTTTAACAAAAACTAATCGCATTGCTATTTGAATAATAAAGCGATAAAATCCTTCTTAAGAAGTATTGTTAAGAAGGATTTTTTCTTTGCCCTGTCTTACTGTGTCAAACTATTGTCACATTTACACCGTGAATAATATGTTAAAATAGTGAGGTTAATTATACATATTTGAAAGAAGAGGAGTGACCAATTTGGTGGATCAATCAACGAATCAGAAAAGCTATGCTCCTATTGTGATAACGCTTTCTGTAATTGTAAATGCGATTATTTTGTTTTTGTTCTTTGGACCTGTTGGCTATGAAGGGGAAGTACATTTTGATGTAACTATCTTACCAATGTTAAACGCAATTTTTAATAGTTTTACGTTTGTATTTTTATTAGCAGCTTTATACTCTATTATTAAAAAGAATGTAAAGATGCACCGTGGTTTTATTCTTGCAGCATTTACAACGACTTTATTATTTTGTGTGTCATATTTATCGTACCATTACTTGGCACCGGCAACACATTTCGGTGGAGAAGGATTCATTAAATATGTGTATTTCATCATTTTAATTACACATATTATCCTTGCGGCGATTATTGTACCCCTTGCATTGTTCGCACTTGTATTTGGTTTTACGAATCAATTAACACGTCACCGTAAAATTGTACGTTGGACGATGCCGATTTGGTTATATGTAAGCTTATCTGGGGTTATTGTTTACTTAATGATCTCACCTTATTATCAATAAAAAATCTCAGCCTAAAGGCTGGGATTTTTTTGTTAAGCAAATTTGTTTGTGAAATTCAAAAAGTGTGGTATACAAAAGTATAGTTGCTTTTCATATGGAAGGGATGGTAAAGGTATATGCAAAATTTTGTATTTCGTAATCCAACAAAACTTATTTTTGGTAAAGGACAATTAGAGCAGTTAAAAACTGAAATTCCGCAGTTCGGTAAAAAGGTCCTTCTCGTATATGGAGGGGGCAGTATTAAAAGAAACGGTATTTATGATAATGTAATTTCTATTTTAAAGGATATAAATGCGGAAGTGTTTGAGTTGACAGGAGTTGAACCGAATCCTCGTTTATCAACAGTAAAGAAAGGGATTCAAATTTGTAAAGACAATGGAGTCGAATTTATTTTAGCGGTTGGCGGAGGAAGTGTAATCGACTGTACGAAGGCGATTGCTGCTGGTAGTAAATATGATGGAGATGTATGGGATATTGTAACGGAAAAATCATTTGCTAGCGAGGCGTTACCGTTCGGTACTGTACTCACTCTTGCGGCAACAGGTTCTGAAATGAATGCAGGATCTGTAATTACAAACTGGGAAACGAATGAAAAGTACGGCTGGGGCAGTCCAGTTACATTCCCTCAGTTTTCAATTTTAGATCCACTACATACTTCGTCTGTGCCGAGAGATCAAACGATTTATGGTATGGTCGATATTATGTCGCACGTATTAGAGCAATATTTCCATCACGGCATGAATACAGAATTACAAGATCGTTATTGTGAATCTGTTTTAAGAACAGTAATTGAAACAGCTCCTAAGCTTTTAAGTGATCTAGAAAATTATGAGCATAGGGAAACAATTTTATATTGCGGTACTATGGCGTTAAACGGCATTTTAGCGATGGGAGTAAAAGGAGACTGGGCAACTCATAATATTGAGCATGCAGTTTCTGCTGTTCATGACATACCGCATGGGGGTGGACTCGCGATTCTATTCCCAAATTGGATGAAGCATGTTATAGATGAAAATGTGAGTCGCTTTAAACAGTTCGCTATTCGTGTATTCGATGTAGAAACAGATGGGAAGACAGATAAAGAGGTTGCATTAGAGGGAATTGAGGCGTTACGTCAATTTTGGACTTCAATTGAAGCTCCAGTAACATTAGCTGATTACGCTATTAGAGAAAGTGAAATTGACTTAATGGCGGATAAAGCGATGGCTTATGGTGAATTCGGTAACTTTAAAAAATTAAATAAAGATGATGTTCTTGCAATTTATAAAGCTTCTTTATAAGTGAAGCGAGAGAAGAAACCTATTTGATTGTTGTATCAAATAGGTTTCTTTTTTGTTGTTTATAACCGGTTTTGATTGATAATGATTACTTTTGACTGTTTGCGGTTGATTTTTGTGATCGTTTTCATTATACTGTAATCAAAGAAGAGGTGAAGAAAATGTTAACTCCTGAACGTCATCAAATGATATTGCAACTTGTAAAAGAACAAAAAGTTGTTAAATTGCAGCAATTAGTTGAAAGGACAGAAAGCTCTGAATCGACAATTCGTCGTGATTTAGCACAATTAGAAAAACAAAGGTTATTAAAAAGAGTTCATGGTGGTGCCTCTGTTTTAACAGGAAAAGGACAGGAGCCAACGATGATTGAAAAATCATCCAAAAACATTCAAATAAAACAACAAATTGCCAAGTATGCGGCTAGTATTGTTGAACAAGGGGATTGCGTTTATTTAGATGCAGGAAGTACAACATTTGAAATGATTCCATTTTTAATAAACAAAGATGTTACTGTCGTAACGAATGGACTTATGCATATTGAAGCTTTAGTTGAAAATAATATTCGTGCGTATTTACTAGGCGGGATGATGAAGAGTAGGACGAAAGCTTTAATTGGTGCTATGGCACAGGAAAGTATGCAGAAGTATCGCTTCGATAAATCTTTTTTAGGAGCGAATGGTGTACACGAACAGCTTGGTTTTACAACACCAGATCCAGAAGAAGCGCTCTTGAAGCAATTGGCATTAACATTAGCAAATGAAGGATATTTCTTAATTGATGAAAGTAAGTTTTCAGAAGTTGCATTTGCAAAAATTGCAAATGTTGAAGATGCAAGTATTATTACAAACCATTTAGAAATTGATTTAGAAAAATATAGAAGACAAACAAATGTGATTGAGGCTGATAAACAATGATCTATACAGTTACTTTAAACCCATCTATTGATTATGTAGTACAAGTTAATTCTTTCGATTTAGGAACAGTAAATCGAGCAGAGAAAGATATGAAGTTTCCTGGAGGGAAAGGGATTAATGTTTCTCGCGTTCTTCATCGTTTAGGTGTCGAAAATGTAGCGCTTGGATTTACGGGTGGATTTACCGGTCAATTTATTAAAGGTGTATTACATGATGAAGGTGTAACAACAAACTTCGTCCAAGTAGGTGGAGATTCTCGAATTAATGTGAAAATAAAAGGGCAAGAAGAAACGGAGTTAAATGGACAGGGTCCTATTGTGACAAATGAGCAATTTGAACAATTGATGAAAAAAATAGAAAGTATGCAATCTGGAGATTGTGTTGTACTAGCTGGAAGTGTACCAGCTTCTATTCCAAATACCTTTTATGAATCAATCGCAGCGTTTGGAGCCGAAAAAGGTATTCGTGTAGTAGTAGATGCAAGCGGTAGTGCACTGCAGCATGTAATTAAAAATAAGCCGTTTTTAATAAAGCCAAATCATCATGAACTTGGTGAGTTATTCGGAGTGGAGCTTTCAACCGTAGAAGACATATTACCGTATGGAAGAAAATTAATCGAACAAGGCGTAGAGCACGTTATCGTATCAATGGCAGGGGATGGAGCTTTATTATTTACGGCAGAAGGTATATATGAAGCCACTGTTCCGAAAGGTGTTGTTATTAATTCGGTTGGGGCAGGAGATTCTCTCGTTGCTGGATTTGTAGGTAAATATGAACAGACAAAAGATATTGAAAAAGCATTTCAATATGGTGTTGCAACAGGAAGTGCAACAGCATTTTCGGCGGATTTATGTACAAAGGAAAAAGTAGAAGAATTATTGTCGCAAGTAATTGTAGCTAAGCGATAGGGGGAAGCAACATATGAAAATTACAGAACTATTAAAAAGGGATACAGTCATTATGAATTTGACAGCTTCAAATAAAGAAGCTGTCATAGATGAATTAGTTGGAAAATTAAATGGTGCTAATCGTTTAAATAGTAAAGCTGAATTTAAAGAAGCTATTCTAAAGCGGGAGTCACAAAGTACAACTGGAATTGGTGAAGGTATTGCTATACCTCATGCGAAGACGAATGCCGTTAAACAACCATCGATTTGTTTTGGTAGAAGTGTAAGCGGTATCAACTATGAGTCGCTTGATGGACAGCCTGCACATCTGTTTTTTATGATTGCTGCGAGTGAAGGGGCGAATAATACTCATTTAGAAACGTTATCTCGTCTCTCTACGTTATTGATGGATGAAGGGTTCCGCAAGCAATTATTAGAAGCAAAGGATGAGGATGAACTTCTCCGTTTATTTGATGAAAAAGAGAATGAAAAAGAAGAAGAAGTTGAAGTAGCAAAGCCGGAAGGGAATGAGCCATACGTATTAGCTGTTACAGCTTGTCCGACTGGTATCGCTCACACATATATGGCTGCGGATAGTTTAAAAGCAAAAGCGGCAGAGTTAGGGATTGCGATTAAAGTTGAAACGAATGGATCAACAGGTGTAAAGAACGGTTTAACGAAAGAGGATATTGAACGCGCAACAGCGATTATCGTTGCGGCAGATAAACAGATAGAAATGAACCGTTTCGCTGGGAAGTATGTCATTCAAGTGCCAGTAGCTGATGGTATTAGAAAAACTGAAATCCTTCTTAATCGAGCTATAAAACAAGATGCACCAATCTTTAAAGGGGTAAAAGAGGATGGGAAGGCAGAAAATGTAGAGAAAGAAAAAGGGCTAGGAATTTATAAGCATTTAATGAGCGGTGTAAGTAATATGCTTCCGTTCGTTGTTGGTGGTGGAATTTTAATTGCACTAGCGTTTTCGTTTGGTGGTATAAAAGCGGAAGGTCCTTTAGCTGAATTGTTCATGTCTATTGGGGGAGGAAAAACAGGTGCGTTTTTATTCCTTGTACCAATCTTAGCTGGATTTATTGCAAGTTCTATTGCTGATCGACCTGGTTTTATGCCTGGCGTTGTCGGTGGGTTTTTAGCAGCACAAGCGAATGCGGGATTTTTAGGTGGATTAATTGCTGGTTTCTTAGCTGGATATGTTGTTTTAGGATTGAAAAGATTATTTTCAGGATTACCAGTACAGTTAGAAGGAATTAAACCTGTTTTGTTATATCCAGTCTTTGGATTGTTGATTACAGGAGTTGTTATGCAAAAAGTAGTAAATCCGCCTGTAGTAGCATTAAATGAAATGTTAACAGGATGGTTAAATGGTTTGAGTGGTACGAATGCTATATTATTAGGACTTATTTTAGGCGGTATGATGGCAATTGATATGGGTGGTCCAATTAATAAAGCGGCATTTACATTTGGTATTGCTGCAATAGAAGCACAGAATTTTGGAGTGCACTCAGCAGTTATGGCTGGTGGTATGGTACCGCCACTTGCGATTGCATTCGCAACCACATTCTTTAAAACAAAATTTACAGAAGCAGAACGTAAATCTGGTTTAACAAATTATATTATGGGAGCATCGTTTATTACAGAAGGTGCGATTCCATTTGCAGCTGCCGATCCGGTTCGAGTAATAGTAAGCTGTGTTGTTGGTTCAAGTATCGCGGGTGCTTTATCTATGTTATTCCAAATTACATTGCCGGCACCGCATGGTGGATTGTTTGTTATCGCATTAGTGAATAAACCGTTGCTATACATTTTCTCTATATTAATTGGGACGATTGTTTCAGCTATTATGATAGGTGTTTGGAAGAAGAAAGTTAAATAAAAGATAAAAAGGGACAGCTAATAGGAGTTGTTCCTTTTTCGTTACAAAAAGTAATTTAATAATTGGATTATGATGGATTTTGGTAAAAGATGTAATGAAAAGTGATTTTTTTGTAACAAAAAAGTAATACTGTAATTTTTTCTGGAAAAAAATTCTTATACTAATTTGTGAGAAATATATGAAAACTATTGCTAATTTTGGTAGAAATACAATTCTTTAATATGGAAATTTATGTTACAAATCATTAATCGTTTATTACGAATGCTTTGTAATTGTGTGATTTTCGAAATTCTACAAAAAACTGTTGCTATAATGAGAACACGAAAACAAAGCAAATGGAGGCTATTCATGAAAAAATTATTAGGTATAGCAACAGCAGCAGTTTTTGGTCTTGGGATTTTTGCAGGTTCTGCTAAAGCGGAAACGATTGTAACAACAGATGTATTAAACGTTAGAGAAAACCCAACTGTAGAATCAAAACTTGTAGGTAAAATGTTAAGTGGAAATAAATTAGATGTTATAAATACAGAAAACGGATGGTCCAAAATTAAATTAGATGGTAAAGAAGCTTTTGTAAGTGCTGAGTTTACGAAAAGTTCTTATTATGTAACAGCAAACGTATTAAACATTCGTGCTGGAGCGAATACTGATTCAGAAATTCTTGGCACGCTTAAAAAAGATGACTTGATTGAAACGACAAATCAAGTACAAAACGAATGGTTACAATTCGAATATGGCGGGAAAGCGGCGTATGTTCACATACCATTTTTAACAGGTACAGCACCTGTTATTGAAAGAAAAGAAGTTCCAGCTCAAGATGAAGCGCCAACTAAGGTGAAAACGGCGGTTAAAAATGATACATCAGTTAAGGTGAAAGCGCCGGCTAAAAATGATACGGCAGTTAACGGAAAGGAATCAGTTAAAAGTGGAGCATCAAGTAAACCAGTAGCGCAAGCGAAGCCGGCAACTAAGCCAGTGGCAAAATCTACTGAAACAAGTGAACCTGCTGGTCGTGAAATAACAGTAGAAGCGACAGCTTACACAGCTCACCCGAGTGAAAATGGCACATATGGTGGTCGTGTGTTAACTGCGATGGGGCATGATTTAACAGCGAATCCAAATATGAAAGTTATTGCTGTTGATCCGAAAGTAATTCCTCTCGGATCAAAAGTGTGGGTGGAAGGATATGGAGAAGCAATTGCTGGAGATACTGGTGGCGCGATTAAAGGAAACCGTATTGATGTTTTAGTTGGTTCAGATAGCACTGCTGATAGTTGGGGTCGTAAATCCGTTAAAGTGAAAGTTATAAAATAATTTATTAAAATAAAAAACGGCTGCTTGAAAATGTCTAAGCGGCCGCTTTTTTTATATAAGAATTATTGAAAAGGGTAAATTGTTTTACCTGTAATAATTTTATACGCGGTGCAAAATTGAGTTTGCATATACTCTGTATTTTTATTTTCTGGATGTAACGTTGTTTCTTGAAGAGTAGAATGAAAGGAACGTAGTAAACAATTTAGTGCGAAGTATAATTCTTCTTGTGAACAATTTTGTTCTTTTGTAGCAGTAGCTAAAATAAGGTCTTTTATTAATAATGGAAAATCGATAGTCGCTTGTTTCATAGTCATTGCACCCTCTCCGAGCTATTTTTTATCATGTATATGCAGAATTGGACAAGCTATGCTCTTTTTTTTGTGTAATTTCATGTACTGGATTCAAAGAACTTGCAATCATGCCGTTAAAATTGGTAAGATTGGGTATAATCAATAGATGGAGTATATTACATAAAGAGAGTTGAATGATATGGGAGAAGTGCAACGTGAAAAAGTTGCTGTCATCATTGGGCCAACTGCTGTCGGAAAGACGAAATTAAGTATCGATCTTGCAAAAGCGTTGAATGGTGAGATTATTAGTGGTGATTCCATGCAAATTTATCGTACGATGGATATCGGGACTGCAAAGGTGACGACAGATGAGATGGACGGAATTCCACATTATATGATTGATATAAAAGATCCGGAAGATTCATTTTCTGTGGCGGAATTTCAAGAAAGTGTCCGTAAGTGCATTCGAGAAATTACAGAGCGCGGGAAATTACCAATTATTGTTGGTGGAACCGGTCTCTATATACAATCTGTTCTATTCGATTACCAGTTTACAGATGAGGCTGGGGACGCTACATACCGAGAACAGATGGAAAAGTTAGCATTAGAACACGGTGTGGAATATGTACATAAAAAGTTGCAAGAAGTAGATCCAGAAAGTGCGGAGCGTATTCATGCCAATAATGTAAGGCGTGTTATTCGGGCGTTAGAAATTTTTCACACGACGGGTGAAAAAATGAGTAACCAGCTCGAAAAACAAGAAAATGAGTTACTGTACGATGTTTCATTAATTGGCTTGACAATGGATCGAGAAATGCTATACGATCGCATTAACTTACGTGTTAACCTAATGATTGAACAAGGTTTATTAGAAGAAGTAAAAGGTTTACATGAAAGAGGAGTGCGAGATTGTCAATCTATTCAAGCGATTGGTTATAAAGAGATATATGATTATTTTGAGAATCGTGTATCTTTAGAAGAAGCGGTATCACAATTAAAGACGAATTCACGCCGTTATGCAAAACGTCAATTAACGTGGTTCCGTAATAAGATGGATGTCGCGTGGTTCGATGTTACTGATGGTGAAAAAACGTCAGAAATTTTACGATACATAGAAGGAAAGCTACAACTAAAGTCGAATAATAGTAAGTAGAGAAAAAGAGGAGGATTCGACATGAAGCAATCAATCAATATTCAAGATCAGTTTTTAAATCAACTCCGTAAAGAGAATACGTTCGTTACGCTGTACTTATTAAATGGTTTCCAGCTTCGTGGATTAATTAAAGGATTTGATAATTTTACAGTCCTGCTGGAAACAGAAGGTAAGCAACAGCTTATTTATAAACATGCAATTTCTACATTTGTACCACAAAAAAATGTTTCAATTGAATTAGAGTAGTAATGAATTATTGTACATAACAAAAAAAGAGCGAGTTTCTCGCTCTTTTTTTATTTGTCATAAACAATAAATAGTGAAATTTAAGCGATTCTAAATACAGTAAGACGAATGTTAGTGTTTCCTGTTGCAGGGATCGTAATCTCGTTAAGAGTAGATTGGACAGAAATGTTTGCTCCAGCAGCTAATGTTTCGATTGTAGTAAATGAAAGTGAGTCGCCTATTAGATTTGAAGAGAAGTTGTCAGTAGCAACTGCTCCGTTAATTGAAATTCCTACTCCAAGTGGAGCGCATCCTGGCGCAGTTGTAGAAATAGATACGCTAATTACATAAATACCAGCGTTAATAACAGTAACTGTATTTGTGCCGTTAAAGATAATATTGTTTACGTTAATTGCAGTACTAAAAATAAAGTTATTAAATTGGAGTACTGTTTGTTGGATGTTGTTTGTTACAACGATTGTTGCTACTGGGAAGCTAGGTCCAGTAGGTCCGGTAACTCCTATACCAGTCGCACCCGTTGTTCCTTGAACACCTTGAGGTCCAGTAGGTCCGGTAACTCCTATACCAGTAGCACCCGTGTTACCTTGAGCACCTTGAGGTCCGGTCGCACCCGTGTTACCTTGAGCGCCTTGAGGTCCGGTCGCACCTGTGTTACCTTGAACGCCTTGAGGTCCAGTGGAACCAGTAGCACCCGTGTTACCTTGCGCACCTTGAGGTCCAGTCGCACCCGTGTTACCTTGAACACCTTGAGGTCCGGTCGCACCCGTGTTACCTTGAGGTCCAGTAGGTCCAGTAGGTCCGGTAACTCCTATACCAGTCGCACCCGTGTTACCTTGAGCACCTTGAGGTCCAGTAGCACCCGTGTTACCTTGAGCGCCTTGAGGTCCAGTCGCACCTGTGTTACCTTGAACGCCTTGAGGTCCAGTGGAACCAGTAGCACCCGTGTTACCTTGAGGTCCAGTAGGTCCAGTAGGTCCAGGAGGCCCACCAGAAGGTCCAGTAGGTCCGGTAACTCCTATACCAGTCGCACCCGTGTTACCTTGAGCACCTTGAGGTCCAGTAGCACCCGTGTTACCTTGAGCGCCTTGAGGTCCAGTCGCACCTGTGTTACCTTGAACGCCTTGAGGTCCAGTGGAACCAGTAGCACCCGTGTTACCTTGCGCACCTTGAGGTCCAGTCGCACCCGTGTTACCTTGAACACCTTGAGGTCCGGTCGCACCCGTGTTACCTTGAACACCTTGAGGTCCAGTGGAACCAGTCGCACCCGTGTTACCTTGAGCACCTTGAGGTCCGGTCGCACCCGTGTTACCTTGAATACCTTGAGGTCCAGTAGCACCCGTGTTACCTTGAGCACCTTGAGGTCCGGTCGCACCCGTGTTACCTTGAATACCTTGAGGTCCAGTAGCACCCGTGTTACCTTGAGCACCTTGAGGTCCGGTCGCACCCGTGTTACCTTGAA
>NZ_JBFPJH010000064.1:0-15652 GCF_040838255.1 Bacillus sp. C30
TAGCGCCGATGGTAGTTGGGACCTTGTCCCTGTGAGAGTAGGACGTTGCCAGGCTATTTATATCATCGCGGGGTGGAGCAGTACGGTAGCTCGTCGGGCTCATAACCCGAAGGTCGCAGGTTCAAATCCTGTCCCCGCAACCAAATGGTCCCGTGGTGTAGTGGTTAACATGCCTGCCTGTCACGCAGGAGATCGCCGGTTCGACCCCGGTCGGGACCGCCATTTTATATAAAGAAAAGAACGAAACAAGTTGTTTCGTATTTTTTTATTTGTTTTAACAAAAAACTAATAAAGACAGTCAAACTATCCTTAGGAAAACTCCTAAGGACTTTTTTATATATTTAAAACCTGTATAATAAAGAGCAGAGAACATTGTGAGTAAAGTAGGTGAAGTCTGTGAGTAAATATGAAATAACAACAAAATCTTCCGAAGAAACCCAGCGATTATCAGAAAAATTAGGGAGACTTGTAAAGGAAAAAGATGTAATTATTTTAGAAGGTGATCTTGGAGCTGGCAAGACGACTTTTACAAAAGGACTAGCAAAAGGTCTTGGAGTGAAAAGAGTCGTAAATAGTCCTACCTTCAATATTATTAAAGAATATAAAGGAAGATTACCGCTATATCATATGGATGTGTATCGTTTAGCGGAAAGTGAAGAAGATTTAGGATTTGATGAGTATTTCTATGGTGAAGGGATTACAGTAGTAGAATGGGCTCATTTAATAGAAGCATATTTACCGAATGAGAAGTTGCAAATTAGTTTATTCCATGCTGGAGATGATACAAGAAAAATTGTACTCGAGCCAATTGGAGATCGCTATATTAGATTATGTGAGGAGCTATTACAAGATGAAAGTACTAGCAATTGATACTTCAAATTACGTAATGGGTGTATCCCTTATTGAGGAAGGGAACGTGATTGGGGAAATCATTACAAATTTAACAAAAAACCATTCTGTACGTCTTATGCCAGCTGTAGAGAAACTGTTAAAAGAATGCGGTGTAAAACCGAAAGAATTGACTAAAATTGTTGTAGCAGCTGGACCGGGATCATATACAGGTGTTCGTATAGGTGTGACAGCGGCAAAAACATTAGCTTGGTCACTTCAAATACCAATTGTAGGTGTATCAAGTTTGGAAGTGGTGGCTGCAAATGGTACTAATTTTAATGGACTAATTTGTCCTTTATTTGATGGCCGACGTGGTCAAATTTACACGGGGTTATATACATATGAAGGAGAGCGTATAACTTCAATAGAAGAAGACCGAATTATTCTTATTGTTGACTGGTTGCAAATGTTAAAAGATAAAGAACAGCCTGTTTTATTTATTGGTAACGATGTTAAATTGCATAAAGAAACAATTGTAGAATATTTAGGTGATCAAGCTGTATTTGCTCCGTTCACTAAGAATAACCCAAGACCAAGTGAATTAGCATTTTTAGGATTACAAAAAGAAGAACAAGACGTGCATACGTTTGTTCCTAGCTATCTTCGTTTAGCTGAAGCTGAAACAAAATGGTTAGAAAGTCAAAAACAATAGGGGCCTACAGAAGATGGATATGATATTTAGAAAGATGGCACTCGATGATATTGCTCAAATTGTAGCTATTGAAGAAGCATCTTTTTCAACCCCTTGGACTGCAGATGCCTTTCACCGTGAATTAGAGGTGAATGAACATGCACATTATGTCGTGCTAGAAAAAGATGGTCTCGTAATTGGATATTGTGGATTGTGGATAATTATTGATGAATCACATGTAACAAATATAGCTATCCTGCCGGAATACAGAGGTCAAAAGCTAGGGGATGCCTTATTAAAAGAAGTCATTTCCGAAGCGAAAGGTTTAGGAGTAAAAACAATGACACTTGAAGTACGCATGTCAAATGAAGTAGCAAAGCAGTTATACAGAAAATACGGATTTCAAAATGGTGGGATTCGTAAACGATACTATGCAGACAATCAGGAAGATGGTCTTGTAATGTGGGTGAATATATAATGGAAAAAAATACGATTATACTTGGTATTGAAACAAGCTGTGATGAAACAGCTGTAGCAGTTGTTAAAAATGGAACGGAAATCATTGCGAATGTCGTTGCATCGCAAATTGAAAGTCATAAGCGTTTTGGCGGAGTTGTACCAGAGATTGCATCCCGTCATCATGTAGAAGAAATCACAGTTGTGTTAGAAGAAGCTTTAAAAGAAGCGAATATCACTTTTGAGGATATTGATGCAATTGCTGTAACAGAAGGACCAGGTTTAGTCGGAGCACTTTTAATAGGTGTAAATGCAGCGAAAGCTGTGGCTTTTGCTCATGATATCCCTCTAGTTGGTGTTCATCATATTGCTGGTCATATTTATGCGAATCGTTTAGTAAAAGAAGTACAATTCCCGTTACTATCGCTTGTTGTATCCGGTGGACATACGGAGCTTGTTTATATGAAAGAACATGGTTCATTTGAAGTGATTGGTGAAACGCGAGATGATGCGGCAGGAGAAGCTTACGATAAAGTAGCTCGTACATTATCAATGCCTTATCCAGGTGGTCCTCATATTGATCGCCTTGCGCATGAAGGAAAACCAACAATTGATTTGCCTCGTGCGTGGCTAGAACCTGATTCGTATGATTTCAGCTTTAGTGGATTGAAATCAGCAGTTATCAACACTGTGCATAACGCAAAACAGCGCGGTATAGAAATTGCACCAGAAGATTTAGCAGCAAGTTTCCAAGAAAGTGTAATAGATGTACTTGTAACGAAAGCGTCTCGTGCAGCAGATGCTTATAATGTAAAACAAGTGCTTCTTGCTGGTGGAGTAGCTGCTAATAAAGGGCTTCGTGCACGTTTAGCAGCAGAATTTGCACAAAAAGAAAATATAGAGCTAATTATTCCTCCTCTATCTTTATGCACAGATAATGCAGCGATGATTGCGGCTGCAGGTACAATTGCATACGAACAAGGAAAACGCGCTACATTAGCTTTAAATGCAAATCCAGGATTAGATATTGAAGCATAGTTATACACAAAATTAACCACAGCTTGTGGATAAAACCCAAATTATCTGTTGATAATTTGGGTTTTTTGTGTACATGAAATGTGTATAACTTTTTATCTAGTTGTGGGTAATGTGGAAAAGTTATTTGAAAGTTTATATTATAAAGGTGGATATGTGCATAACCTTGTGGATAACATAGAGGAAGTCTGACCTTTGAAGAAATTCTTTTTTGGGAAATAAAAAACAAAGAGATGTCCAAAAAACATTTTGAAACATCCTCCTCTTATTATATAAGGTGCTACTATTGTCAATCCTTGTCGAATGGTTTGTATAATTTCATTTATTATGGTATTGATTCCAAAACAGAAAATAAAAAGGAGGTCATCTCGTCAAAAA
Organism: Bacillus sp. C30; assembly: GCF_040838255.1. Lineage (NCBI taxonomy): Bacteria > Bacillati > Bacillota > Bacilli > Caryophanales > Bacillaceae > Bacillus > Bacillus sp. C30. The sequence goes on from NZ_JBFPJH010000064.1 coordinate 3,392, forward strand.
GCACGACTTATGAGACATCCTCCTCTTTTAAATTCTCTTATATATGCAGTTCTTCCCATTCTGCCATACAAGCTTCAAGCTGTTCTTGCAGTGTTTGTTTTTTAGTTGTAATTTCACTAGCCTTTTCATAATCTGCATATATTTCTGGTAAGCAAAGTTGGTCTTCTAACGTAGCAATTTCTTCTTCTAAGCCTACGATATTTTGTTCCAGTTCTTCAATTTTTCGAGTACGTTGACGCTCTAACTGTTTACGTTCTTTTTCTTCGAGATAATTTAATTTTTCTTGTGCCACCACTTTTTGAACAGGTACTTCATCTTCTTGCTCTAGTTCCGCACGTTCAATCATTTCATTTTTCTTTTCAACGTAATAATCGTAATCACCTAAATATTCTTGTGCACCTTCTGTTGATAACTCAACAACGGTTGTCGTTACGCGATTAATAAAGTAGCGGTCATGAGAGACGAATAGAAGAGTACCTGGGTAATCAATTAAAGCATTCTCCAAAATCTCTTTACTATTTAAATCAAGATGGTTTGTTGGCTCATCGAGAATTAATAAATTGGATTTTTGCATCATAAGTTTTGCAAGAGCTAGTCGAGCCTTTTGTCCACCACTAAGAGAAGATACTGGTTTGAGTACATCATCCCCTGTGAATAAAAAGTTGCCTAGTATAGTGCGAATTTCTTTTTCGGGCTGCAATGGATATTCATCCCATAATTCATTTAAAACTCGCTTCGAAGATGTTAAGTTGGCTTGTTCTTGATCATAATAACCAACAGATACGTTTGACCCGAAAGCAACGTTTCCATGTAATAGCTGTAACTTATTCACAATGGATTTTAATAATGTAGATTTTCCAATTCCGTTTGGCCCAACTAAGGCAACACTGTCACCGCGAGTTAAGCGCATATTTACATGTTCAATAATCGGTTCCTGATAATAGCCAATAGTTGCATCCTTCACTTGTAAAACATCATTTCCACTTTGTTTTTCAATATCGAAGTGGAAGGAAGCTGATTTAGAATCGCCTAATGGTCTAGTTAATACTTCCATTCTGTCTAATTGTTTACGGCGACTTTGAGCGCGTTTTGTCGTAGATGCACGAGCTATATTTTTTTGTACAAAGTCTTCCAGTTTAGAAATTTCATCTTGTTGTTTTTCATAACGCTTCATTTCTTGCTCGTATAGAGCTGATTTTGAGTCTAAATATTTACTGTAGTTACCAACAAATCGTCGGCTTTCCTTATTAGAAATTTCGTATACTTGTGTAACGAGTTTATCTAAGAAATAACGGTCATGGGAAACGATTAAAATCGCGCCAGGATAGCCTTGTAAATATTGTTCAAGCCATGTTAGTGTCTCAATGTCCAAATGGTTTGTAGGTTCGTCTAAAATAAGTAAGTCTGGTCTAGTTAATAATAATTTCCCAAGAGCTAATCGAGTCTTTTGTCCACCACTTAATGTGGAAATTTGCGTCTGATGCGTTTCAACTGGGAAGCCAAGACCGCTTAAAATTGAGCGTATATCCGCTTCGTACTGATAGCCGCCTTGATCTTTATAATCTAATTGTAATTGGTCATAATCAGCTAATAATTTCTCATATATAGCCGCATTTGAAAAGTTTTCTTCTTTTCCCATCTCTTGCTCTAGCCTTCGAAGTTTTGTCTCCATCTGCTGCAAGTGTGTAAAGACGGTTAACATTTCATCCCAAATTGTTAAAGACGTTTCTAATCCGGTATTTTGAGCTAAATACCCCATTGAGACATCTTTCGGTTTTATAATTTCACCACCATCATGAGATAACTCGCCAGCTATTATTTTTAATAATGTAGATTTTCCAGCTCCATTTCGTCCGACTAATGCGATACGATCTTTTGTTTGTACTTCCAATTTTATGTTTGCTAGAATCGTTTCTGCACCGTATAATTTCGAAAGCCCATTCACTTGTAATAATATCAATGTTTTCACCTCAAATAATTTCTTAACTTTGCCATGTTTATATTTCTCAATCATACTAAAAATAGTGTATAGTTTAAAATAAAGAGAGAATACTTCTTCTCTTTATTATACAAGGAAATTCATGAGGACTAAACTTCTGTATTTGATTCAAGTATAAGAATAAAGATAGGAAGAGAGGAGAGGTTATATGGATCAGCAAAAAATTCCACAGGCCACTGCCAAACGATTGCCTCTATACTATCGATTTATCCAAAACTTATCTCTTTCTGGTAAGCAACGTGTTTCATCAGCCGAATTGAGTGAAGCGGTAAAGGTTGATTCCGCAACTATTCGAAGAGATTTTTCATATTTTGGAGCGTTAGGGAAAAAAGGATATGGATATAACGTAAATTATTTATTATCATTTTTCCGTGAAACACTCGACCAAGATGATATAACACGCGTGGCACTTATTGGAGTAGGTAATTTAGGGACCGCTTTCTTACATTATAATTTCACGAAAAACAATAATACAAAAATTGAAATGGCGTTTGATGTTAGTGAAGAGAAAGTTGGAACAGAAATCGGAGGCATTCCTGTATATCATTTGGATGAACTAGAAGAACGTTTATCAACTGATATACAAGTGGCAATATTAACGGTACCCGCTACAGTAGCGCAATCTGTGGCAGATAGATTGGCAGAAACGAACGTGCATGGTATTTTAAATTTCACACCAGCACGCTTAAATGTGTCAGAGAATATAAGGATTCATCACATTGATTTAGCTGTAGAGTTACAAACACTTGTTTACTTTTTGAAGAATTATCCACAATAAAACGCAGAGGAGATGACCTCTGCGTTTTATTATTGTTTTTTCTTTGTGAATTTAACTAAGATAAGGCGAAGTGCCAAATTAAAATCAATTGTTGCCATAACTGCAAATAGTATTGTCCACATATTCCAGATTGTATCTGTTACGTTCGTAATGGCGAAGCGTGTAAAGATACATCCAAGAAGAAAGTACAATGCAGCCATGAACAATGGTGAGTTTCTCATACTAAAAATCCTCCGATAAAGCCTTGCATTTTTTCAGCTTCTTTAATCATTTCTTGAATTTGCTCATTGCTTACTACAACTTGAGCAACTGCAACTAATGTATTCATTGCAACATGAGCTGCAATAGGAACTATAATTCGTTTCGTTTTTACGTATAAAAAGGCGAATACGAGCCCCATAGAAGTGTATACCAATAAGTGAGTAAAATCAAAATGAATCGCCGCGAATACAAGTGAACTAATAATAGCGGCAATAAAGAAGTTAAACTTCTTATAAAGTGTACCGAATAAAATTTTTCTAAATACGATTTCTTCCAAAATAGGTCCTATTATAGATATGACAATAAGGAACCAAGGTGTCGTTCTTGCGATGTCCATAAGTCTTGCTGTATTTTCAGATCCCGGTGTAATCCCTAATAAACGCATTTCGATCATACCGGCAATGCTTTGTGAGAACAGCGCTAAGAAGAAACCAATAAAAATCCACCCAATTGTAGCTGGAACAGTAGAGCGCATTTTATCTAAATGCCTGTCACGAATGTCTGTTCTGAGTAACCAAAGTACAACACATAATGCAATGAAAAAGCTAATGATAGCCCAATGACCAGTTATGAGCTGAAGTTTTTCATCTCTAGTAAATCCCCTATTATCGTATAGTCCAGTTTTCAGGAGAAGCGGTAACCCGGCAATGCCTGATAACTGCATTAAAATGTATGTAACGATAATCCACCAATATTGTTTCTTCAAATGGTTTAACCATCCTTTCTAACGCTAGTGTATGAGATAAGGTAGGATAACATGTAAATATGCTACCTACGATATAAACTTTCATTTGAATTATATTTTTTTTGTAAATAAGTATTTGAAAATAAAATAGGAGACAGGAAAAAGTTGTACGTTTAGCGAAAACAACTTAGGGTGTCTTTCATATTGTAACATACAAGAAGTGGGAACAACGATTCATATAGTAAAGGCAGTAGAAGAAGTAATGATATCTAGGAAAGTGCATAAAGTAATTTGCGAAAAAATTATGATTTTTTTACTTGCAAAAGAAATTGAGATTATTTATTATTAGAAGTGTGTTAGCACTCGTGTGACTTGAGTGCTAATAAATAAAATTTACATAACAAAATGAGGAGGTTATTGTTCATGCTAAAGCCATTAGGTGATCGCGTTGTAATTGAACTTGTTCAAGCAGAAGAAAAAACAGCAAGTGGTATTGTATTACCAGAAACTGCAAAAGAAAAACCACAAGAGGGTAAAGTTATTGCAGTAGGTACAGGCCGAGTGCTTGAAAATGGTGAGCGTGTTGCTTTAGAGGTAGCAGCAGGTGATCTTATCATCTTCTCAAAATATGCAGGTACTGAAGTGAAATACGAAGGTACAGACTACTTGATTTTACGTGAAAGTGACATTTTAGCAATTATCGGTTAATTATATACATTTTAAAAATCCAAGGGGGTCAATTATTATGGCAAAAGATATTAAATTTAGTGAAGAAGCACGTCGTTCGATGCTTCGCGGTGTCGACACTCTTGCAAACGCAGTAAAAGTAACGCTTGGACCAAAAGGTCGTAACGTTGTACTTGAGAAAAAATTCGGTTCACCACTTATTACAAATGACGGTGTAACAATCGCAAAAGAAATCGAATTAGAAGATGCATTCGAAAACATGGGTGCGAAATTAGTAGCAGAAGTTGCTAGCAAAACAAACGATGTAGCTGGTGACGGAACGACAACTGCAACTGTATTAGCGCAAGCTATGATTCGTGAAGGTCTTAAAAACGTAACAGCTGGTGCAAACCCAATGGGTCTTCGTAAAGGTATCGAAAAAGCTGTTACTGCTGCAATTGAAGAATTAAAAGCGATTTCTAAACCAATCGAAGGTAAATCTTCTATCGCACAAGTAGCTGCTATTTCTTCGGCTGACGAAGAAGTAGGTCAATTAATCGCTGAAGCAATGGAGCGCGTTGGTAACGACGGCGTTATTACTTTAGAAGAATCTAAAGGATTCACAACAGAATTAGACGTAGTAGAAGGTATGCAATTTGATCGTGGATATGCATCTCCTTACATGATTACTGATTCTGACAAAATGGAAGCAGTTCTTGATAACCCATACATTTTAATTACTGACAAAAAGATTTCTAACATCCAAGAAATCTTACCAGTATTAGAGCAAGTGGTACAACAAGGTAAACCACTTCTTATCATTGCTGAAGATGTAGAAGGCGAAGCGTTAGCTACATTAGTAGTGAACAAACTTCGTGGTACATTCAATGTAGTTGCTGTTAAAGCTCCTGGATTTGGTGACCGTCGTAAAGCAATGCTAGAAGATATCGCAATCTTAACTGGTGGCGAAGTAATCACTGAAGAATTAGGACGTGACTTAAAATCTGCTACAGTTGAATCTTTAGGACGTGCTGGTAAAATTGTTGTAACGAAAGAAAACACAACTGTAGTTGAAGGTATTGGAAATTCACAACAAATCGAAGCTCGCATCGGTCAAATCCGCGCGCAATTAGAAGAAACTACTTCTGAATTCGATCGTGAAAAATTACAAGAGCGTCTTGCTAAACTTGCGGGCGGTGTAGCAGTAATTAAAGTAGGTGCAGCAACTGAAACTGAGTTAAAAGAGCGCAAACTTCGCATTGAAGATGCACTTAACTCAACTCGTGCAGCAGTAGAAGAAGGTATCGTTGCAGGTGGTGGTACTTCACTTATGAACGTATACACAAAAGTAGCTTCTATCGTAGCTGAAGGCGACGAAGCAACAGGTATCAACATCGTACTTCGTGCACTAGAAGAGCCAGTTCGTCAAATCGCAATCAACGCTGGTCTAGAAGGATCTGTAGTTGTAGAGCGTCTAAAAGGCGAAAAAGTAGGCGTTGGTTTCAACGCAGCTACTGGCGAATGGGTTAACATGCTTGAGTCTGGTATCGTAGATCCAGCTAAAGTAACTCGTTCTGCACTTCAAAACGCAGCATCTGTTGCAGCTATGTTCTTAACAACTGAAGCTGTAGTTGCTGACAAGCCAGAACCAAATGCACCAGCAATGCCTGACATGGGCGGCATGGGCATGGGCGGTATGGGTGGAATGATGTAATTCCGTTCTCCCGAAAAACATCCACTTCTATATAGAAGTGGATGTTTTTTTATGTTTTTGAGCGCAGGAAAATAATTTCTGTAGAATTTTGTCGCTTTCTCTCTTGACCATACTGATACTTCATTGTTAGAATCTAGGAAGATAATATAAAACGATCCTTCATATATCCTCAATGATATGGTTTGAGAGTCTCTACCGGGTTACCGTAAACAACCTGACTATGAAGGCAGTGTGTCTTATATTTATAAAGAGCGGAAGACTATCTTTCTTTATAAAGCCAGACCCCTGCCTTTTCTTTGTCATGAGACTAGAGGCGGAGGACTGGCTTTTTTTATTATATTAGTAATGCTTTTTGCTAAATTGGTGAAAATATTTATATACGAGAACTAACGTTGGGGTGATTATTTTGAAGAAGCAGCATGATACAATTATCGTTTTAGATTTTGGAAGTCAGTACAATCAGTTAATAGCACGTCGAATTCGTGAGTTCGGTGTATACAGTGAACTTCATCCGCATACAATTACTGCAGAAGAAATTAAAGCAATGAATCCAAAAGGGATTATTTTCTCTGGTGGACCGAATAGTGTATACGGTGAAGGTGCATTACATTGTGATGAAAAAATCTTTGAGCTAGGATTACCGATTTTCGGTATCTGTTACGGTATGCAGCTTATGACACAACACTTTGGTGGTAAAGTAGAACGTGCCAACCACCGTGAGTATGGAAAAGCTGTTCTTAAAGTAGAGAATGAATCAAAATTATATGCGAACCTTCCAGAAGAGCAAGTTGTATGGATGAGCCATGGTGACTTAGTAACTGGTTTACCTGAAGGATTCGTAGTAGATGCAACAAGTGAGTCTTGTCCAATTGCTGGTATGAGCAATGAAGCGGAAAACTTATACGGTGTACAATTCCACCCAGAAGTACGTCACTCTGAGCACGGTAATGATTTAATTAAAAACTTCGTATTCGGCGTATGTGGTTGTTCTGAAGGATGGAACATGGAGAACTTTATCGAAGTAGAATTAGAGAAGATCCGTGAAACTGTTGGAGACAAAAAAGTATTATGCGCACTTAGTGGCGGTGTAGACTCTTCTGTTGTAGCAGTATTAATTCATAAGGCAATTGGTGACCAATTAACATGTATTTTCGTGGATCACGGTTTACTTCGTAAAGATGAAGCAGAAGGTGTTATGAAAACATTTAGCGAAGGCTTCCATATGAACGTTATTAAAGTGGATGCACAAGAGCGCTTCATGAACAAGTTAAAAGGTGTAGAAGATCCAGAGCAAAAACGTAAAATCATCGGTAATGAATTCATTTACGTATTTGATGATGAAGCTTCTAAATTACAAGGAATGGACTTCCTAGCGCAAGGTACACTTTACACGGACATCGTTGAAAGTGGTACAGCAACTGCACAAACAATTAAATCTCACCATAACGTTGGTGGACTTCCAGAAGACATGCAGTTCAAATTAATTGAGCCTTTAAACACTTTATTTAAAGACGAAGTACGTGTATTAGGATCAGAACTAGGAATTCCTGATGAAATCGTATGGCGTCAACCGTTCCCGGGTCCAGGACTTGGTATTCGTGTATTAGGTGAAATTACAGAAGAGAAATTAGAAATCGTTCGTGAATCTGATGCAATTTTACGTGAAGAAATTATAAAAGCAGGATTAGACCGCGAAGTTTGGCAATACTTCACTGCGCTTCCTGGTATGCGTAGTGTAGGTGTTATGGGTGACGAGCGTACTTACGATTACACAGTAGGTATCCGTGCAGTAACATCTATCGACGGTATGACAGCTGATTGGGCACGTATCCCTTGGGACGTATTAGAGAAAATCTCTGTACGTATCGTAAACGAAGTAAAACACGTTAACCGTATCGTGTATGATATAACGAGTAAGCCACCAGCAACTATTGAGTGGGAATAGTATTGTAATAAAAAGGATCCATCTATCATTTATGTATAGATGGATCTTTTTGTTTTTACCCTTAATACGAACGAAAATATAAAAATTTATAAAAATGTTCGTTTTTAAATTGACAAAACCACCTCCTCGAGTTAATATGAGTATGTAATTCAAACGAAAAGTGAATATTATGCCGTCGTATAATATCGGGGATATGGCCCGAAAGTTTCTACCTAGCTACCGTAAATGGCTTGACTACGAGGCGTTTTGATAAAGATGAGGGGAAACTTGTCTTTATTCATAGAACGCTTCCATGTATATGCAATGGAAGCCTTTTTTATTTTTATAGATAAAAGAGGGCTAGGGTGAAATACGACGAGTAATCATATAACGGGGGAAACGTAAGATGAAACGCTATTTTCAGTTTGATGAACTCGGCACAAATTATAAAACAGAGTTCATAGCAGGTTTAACGACATTTCTATCTATGGCTTACGTACTATTTGTCAATCCTGCTACGCTGTCGCTTGGAAATGTTAAAGGATTACCGGCAGGTACAGGAATGGATCCAGGTGCAGTATTCGTTGCTACAGCATTAGCAGCGGCGATTGGTTCGTTAATTATGGGGATATTTGCGAAGTATCCGATTGCTTTAGCGCCAGGTATGGGAATAAACGCGTTCTTTGCTTATACAGCAGTGTTAACGATGGGAATTCCGTGGCAAACGGCAATTGCTGGAACATTAATGTCAGGTATTATCTTTATTATTCTTACTGCTTCAGGTATTCGTGAAAAAATCATTAATGCAATTCCAGTAGAGTTAAAGTTTGCAGTAGCGGCGGGTATTGGATTATTCATTGCTTTCCTTGGATTCCAAAACGCTGGGATTATCGTAAAGAATGATGCTGTTCTTGTTGGATTGGGGGATTTAACGAAGGGCACAACGTTATTAGCAATTTTCGGAGTTGTTACTACAATCATTTTCATGATTAAAAAAATAAATGGTGCAGTTTTCTACGGTATGATCCTTACAGCGATCTTAGGAGTAGCAACGGGATTAATTGATACACCAAAAGCTGTAGTGGGAGCAATACCGAGTCTGGAACCAACGTTCGGGGTAGCGTTAACTCACTTTGGAGACATTTTCACTGTTGAAATGGCGATTGTTATTATAACGTTCTTCTTTATCGATTTCTTTGATACAGCAGGTACGCTTGTAGCGGTTGCGAATCAAGCGGGATTAATGAAGAACAATAAATTACCACGTGCAGGTAAAGCGTTATTTGCAGATGCGATTGCAACTGTAATTGGTGCGATTTTAGGTACATCAACAACAACGTCTTACATTGAATCGTCTGCGGGGGTAGCAGCAGGAGGACGTTCTGGATTTACAGCGGTTGTAACAGCAGGGTTCTTCTTACTGGCACTATTCTTCTCACCACTATTAAGTGTTGTGACACCAGCTGTAACAGCGCCAGCATTAATTATTGTAGGAATCTTGATGGTTTCATCTTTAGGAGAAATTGATTGGAAGAAATTCGAGATTGCAGTGCCAGCGTTCTTTACTATCATTTCAATGCCACTTACGTATAGTATCGCAACAGGAATTGCAATCGGGTTTATCTTCTATCCAATTACAATGGTTGTGAGTGGTCGTCGTAAAGAGATTCATCCAATTATGTATGTTATGGGAGTTTTATTCGTACTATATTTCATCTACGTTCGTAAATAAAAGGGGTTTTTTGAAAGGTCTAGACTTGAGGGGAGTCTAGACCTTTTTTGCGTCTTCAGAAAATCTTAAGGATTTCCGAGCGTTTTTCTTCAGAAGTTTTCTTATAATAGAAGTTAGGGATTAAAAAAGTGATGGGGGAGATAGTATGGCCGGGGAAACAATACTTGTCGTAGATGATGAAAAAGAAATTAGGAACCTTATTACAATTTATTTAAAGAACGAAGGATATAAAGTACTGCAAGCAGGGGACGGAGAAGAAGGGTTACGTATATTAGAAGAAAATGAAGTGCACTTAGTCGTATTAGATATTATGATGCCGAAAGTAGATGGTATTCATATGTGTATGAAAGTAAGGGAAGCGAAGGAAATGCCGATTATTATGCTTTCGGCAAAAACGCAAGATATGGATAAAATTTTAGGATTAACAACAGGTGCAGATGATTATGTAGCAAAACCGTTTAATCCGTTAGAGTTAATCGCAAGAATTAAATCGCAGCTACGTCGTTATATGAAAATGAATGGCTTTGCTATTCAAAATGAGGACGAGTTAGAAATTGGAGAGATGAAAATAAATATCTCCACTCATACAGTCATTGTGGATGGAGAAGAAGTGAAACTGACCCCGAGGGAATTTTCAATTTTAGAATTACTAGTCCGTAATCCGGGGATGGTCTTTAGTGCGGAACAAATTTATGAAAAGGTTTGGAACGAAAGATCTTTCCAGTCGGATAACACGGTAATGGTTCATATTCGGAAAGTGCGTGAAAAGATTGAGGAGAATCCAAGGAAGCCGATATATATAAAAACAGTATGGGGAGTGGGGTATAAGATTGAAAAAGATATTTAATCCATTTACTTATGTTAGGAAAATTCGAGAATTAATTGGAAAGATAGTGAAGAGTGTGAAACGGAGTATACGAATTCAACTTATTACTGCGTTTACTGCTTGTGCGTTGTTAGGGATTTTGTCAGCGAAGGCAGCAGCACCGTTTTTTGAGAATGCGAATCGAGAGGCGACGATCGATTATCGGGTTGGTATGGAACAAATTAATCAACAAGCTCAAAGCGTGGCAAATAGTTCAGTTCATGAAAATAAATTAGAAGCTATATCAACTATGATTGAAATAGAGAATCAAAATTTAGAACAAAACTCTAGAGCTTTAAAAGTATTGGTCACTGACGAGAGCGGTAAAGTTTTATATAAAACGAAGCAGGCGCAAGAAGAGCAAATTGATTTGCATAATACAATTCGTAATGCATCATCGTTTGCGATTAATTATATGAATGGTAGAAAAGAATTTGAAAGTACGAGAAAAGAATTTATAGCTTTTGCACCTATTACAATAGAAGATAAGAATTTATACATGTTTGTTAGTGGGATTCCAGAAGGTGAAGTAATATATGATACGCAAGAAGGACCGTTTCCGTTTTTCATAGGTGTACTTGTATTTATTTTCTCTTTCTTCTATATAACAAAGAGAAAGATGAAGCAAATTGAAGCGATGGCACAAGGTGTAAAGGAAATAGAAAAAGGAAACTTAGCGTACCGTATTGAGAAAAAAGGTGAAGATGAGATTGCGTCTTTAACTGAGAATATTAATAATATGGCGGAAGAGCTTATGAATAATATAGAAAAGGAACGTAAATTAGAGAAGCAAAAGAATGAGCTTATTACGAATGTATCACACGATTTACGTACACCACTGACTTCTATAATGGGTTACTTGCGATTACTTCGAGATTCTAAATATGAAAATAAAGAACAACATGATGAGTATACGAGAATTGCTTTTGCAAAGTCGGAGCAGTTAAAGAATTTAATAGAAGATTTATTTGAGTATACGAAGTTAACGAATGAACAAGTTGTATTAGAAAAACAGGAAGTGTGTGTAAATGAGTTACTTGATCAATTAATAGAAGAGTTAGTACCACAAGCGGAAGAGCATGGCCTTATGTTTGTTAAGAAGTTTCCTGAGGAACGTGCATATGCGATGATTGATTCGGAAAAGATGGTCCGTGTATTCGACAACTTACTAATGAATGCAATTAAGTATAGTAAAGATGACGGAGAGATAAAAGTTTCTCTTCAAAGGCAGCGCAGGAATATACAAATTGTTATTGCGAATCATAGCGAAGAGTTTACGAGAGAAGAGTTAGGGAACTTGTTTGAACGGTTTTATAAGAAAGATCAATCTAGAAGTAGAGTAACAGAAGGTTCGGGGCTCGGATTAGCTATTGCGAAAAGTATTGTTGAGTTGCAAGGTGGTAGTATTCGAGCTGAGTATGAGGACGGGATCGTTCAGTTCATCGTTTCATTACCAATTATAGAAAAATAATAAATGAATAGAATGTTATAGGATAAAAAGGCTTATTTTAAAAAGAATAAGCCTTTTTATATTTTTTTAGAAAAACATATTGACGATTAGAGTTTAGAGGTGTAATATAAAACAAGTCGCCGATAGCAACAACGCAGAAAGCGACAAAAGAAATAAAAAAACTTGG
>NZ_JBFPJH010000065.1:0-15514 GCF_040838255.1 Bacillus sp. C30
TGGATACTGTACCTTGAATAGAAAGAGTGTTAGCAGGAATGGGACCTGCCCAAATCGTTCTTGTTGTATCTTGGTTTGTAATAGTTTTAGGTAAGCTACTATTTACAGGGAATTTTGGTATTGGAACAAATTCGATACGGTCTAAAACAACAATATTATTCGTGTTATTTTTTATTTCCACAATGATCTTTCCTGAAGGGATGGATAATTCCTGGGCTGCTTTAAATAACACATAATAACCATTATCTCCTTTAATACCTCTTTGATGGTCATTTTTCCCAATATTATCTGTATTTTCTAATGTCACGGTTGTTTGGCTTAATAATTGTGCCGCTGTGTTTTGTATGTTAATTTGAAGAGACCCTGACGCTGGTGTAGCAACTCGACATCGAATAAGATAAGATCGTGGTAGTAAATTTGTCATTGGTAAACGTAAAACTTCACCTGATTGAGTAGATTTCATTGCATTCGCACCATTGATTATTTCAACTGCACTTTTAAAAGTAGTTGAGTCCCGATCACACTTTTCAGCAGGGATTGCCTGAAGAAATGGGTTTCCAGATTTAGAATCATGCGCCCCTATTACATTGTCTGGTAATGTTTTGTAATCAACATATGCGTTGACCATAGAAGAAAATTGGAAATCAGTATCTGCTAGTTTCCCATCATAGGCGCTCAGCTCTCCACCATGATAATTATGAACCACTAGCGGATAGATACAACAAATTTTTTGATCTATGAGAGACGGGTCACCTGGATAACACATTGGATTATTCGGCTCAGAGAGACTTTCACATTTTCTCTTCCCCGTGCTGCCTGGCCCCTGAGGATCTTCGTCTGTACAACATAAGTTTTGACCAGGTTGATTTGGATTAGGTACACAACAGTTGTGAATCCTAGTAGCAGATGGAGTACCAGGAGTTGGAGGGCAACAAGGGCGATCTCCCTCACTGTAATTATCAGGATCTATTATTAGATTTGTACATGGGTTAGACGTATCAGGCCAAGAATAACTGCTATTATCCGCAAACTTAAAGCCAAAAGAATCTGTCTGTACAGTTCTATTTTCAGAATTAGGAAAAAACGATGTGAATAGGTCTGCACATATAAGAGGGTTATTTCGGTTAATTGTTGGTGTATTCGCACCTATCCTATTATTATTTGGTTCCATGCCTCCGTCAAATGTTTGTGTTTTCCCAGTATTAGGGAATGAGATGTGCTGACTTAATTTAAATCTATTAGTCCAATTGTAGTATTGTTTATCAACTAACGAGAGTGAATCGAGATGTCCTCCAAAATAGGACATAGTTCGACTTCCATCTGTTGCAGAAGTTAAATCTGCAGGGCTGTTTCCCCAGTATTGCGTGTTATTTTTGTCAATATGAGTAAATCCAGAAGATAATACAAATCGTGTTTGCTCTAGTATGGTATCGGTAGAATAAGTAAATCTATCTAAAGTAGGCCATTGTGCTACAATATCTAAGGAATATAAAGTCATTGCTCGAATATAATCATTTATTGCATTTTTTTTAGTTGGTGTATCTTTATATTTTGCATCGGTTACGTCCTTTAATCCAAGTTTAAATGTATCATAAGCTATTTCGCTATACTTTTTAATCTTTTCTTGTAGATCAGCAGTTCTGTCCTGTACCGTTTGATCAGTTAATCCCCAATCTTTCCCATGATCTACAGAACCTTGTATTAAGACTAGATGCATTGTGGCAGCCATAGAGAATAAAGGAAGTGAAAAAGGCTCAAGCCCCCTTATGTTGAAATCTGGCAAGGCTTTGGTGAATATTAGATCAAGCGCATTATACGAACTCTTTATTTCATCATTATCTAACTGACAAGCATATGGAATACAGGTATCGTGCTGTGCATTTAAACAACAAGGATCTTGTGGAGTTTTAGTGCAATCCAGTTTTTCAGCACTTACTTGCACTAAAACTGGCTTCCTACCATTACAGGTTGCAACATCAACCCTTTTTTGAAATTCTTCTACAGCGTCTTTAAGACCTGTAAGCTTATTCATTAAGGAGTTATACTCTGCTTGTTGTATGTCTTTTTGTATCATTAATTCAATTCGACCTTTAATAAGCTCAAAAGTATCTACTTGTTTGTTCCCTAACTTTTTTGGAAAGAAAAGACTGAAAAAAAAATTAGCAAAGGATGCTACTGCTTTTATACCAGGAATTGGAATGAATGTAGCAAACTTCAAGGTTGCTTTAGTCATTGCTATCCAATCAACTTCCCCTTTAAAAAATGAATCCATAACCACATTAACGGACTGTGTTGTAATGTTTCCAAATGTATCCCAGAGAGATTGTAATTCATTCATAGTTGCTGTGAATCGATCATCAATCAGGTCATCATCCAGTCTACTAATGACAAGGGGGAGTTTAGATGGATCTGCTAAAACATTATAAGGAATCGGATAAATATCAGATAAATTAGCCATATTTTCACTCCTTGAAAATTAATATATAAGTCATACGAAAACAGTATATGTTCAATTTTGGTATTTGTTACCAATGAAGAAAAAGTCATCTCTCCTAGGATAAGATGACCTCTGCTCTCGTTATCATTTTTAATATATGTAACTATATGAGCTGATATAAAAAAGACGCCTTCAAGATAATAAAAGGCGCTTTGTAAAAAGGGAATATCTAACTGGAAATAACCATAAGGGTAAGACATACCATGTAACAATAAATGAAGCCTATGTGTATGTGAAGTGATTTTTTAGCAAAAGAATATTTTTATTAAAATTGATAATAAAAACCAGAGCACTCTTGAGGAGTACCCTGGTTACATAGGATGATTACTATACAAGAGTAACGCGTGTAATTTTATTTTATGTAGTAACATGCTGGAATATGAGAAAAGCACTCCTGGTGTTGTGAACAGGAGTGTTTTTCTATATATAAAATGGCATCATGCCAGGGGGATTTAACCTATGCTTTGGGAGTTTATAATATGTTAACATTAACGAATAAAAAAGGACGCTTCCAATAGGAAAAGCGTCCTTTTTTATTTTCTTTCGGTGTTAATAATTAGAGTATATACTTTTTGTTTATTCGTGTCTACATCCAAAAATCATCTTCATTTATATTTTTTCCTAACTTTTTCATTCCTTTAACGATTTGAACTACTGTTGAAAACTTTGGCTTATACTTTTTATCACTGCAAACCTTAGAAATGGTCGCTGTACTTAGCTTGGATGTTCGTTCTAATTCAATTTGTTTAATTTTATTTGAATCTAAATAACGACCGAATTTTGTACGTTTTTTCCCCAATCCGAACATGTTTATCACCTCAATATTAGCTTGGACGAATTCTAACTTTTTTAAACTTTGGAAAAAAAGTTAGAAAAAGTACAAACTGTATGCCATATGATTTACCAGAGCAGTTACCACGGTAATTGCTAAGGCAGAAGAATGAGAGGTTACTAAGGTAAGAGCATGCATTACTACCATGGTAAGTTTTGAATTTCTACCACGGTAGCTATCATGGTTCCTATCAAGGTAAACCTACCATGGTAATGTGGGGATGAAACCTTGTTACACCTAGATTTTACATTCTGTTAAAAAAGGGGCGGGAGCATTGAACATCAAGATGACATCAGAAGAAACTTGTGATTATTGTAAATGCCTTTTATCTACTTGGTTGTATTGGAGATTGAACGGAAAGAAATATTGCTCTGAATCTTGCGCGGAACACGATAAAAATTAAAGGGGATGGGTTTATGTTTACAAGAAAACAAGTAATCCCTTTTCGTTCATTTGTGGATGGATCGTACAAAAATAAAGAACAAAAAATACGGAAATACAATTCTATAAGCCCAATGGCATTTCTTCATATGTCGGACCAAATAATAAATACTTACCTTGCATTAGGTGTAATGGGAACAGTTTTAATTGGAGCAGTTTTGCTTGAGAAATACCTGGTGAAAAACGATTATGTATCAGCGGCTAAATTTGTATCGGATGGGATTTATCATGGAACAAGAATAGGCGGAATTTGTTTCATTGGTTATATGTTTATCAGAATTTTAATCATGTTCTAGGAGGTATAACATGGGGATTATCGGAGAGTGGTTACAC
Source organism: Bacillus sp. C30 (assembly GCF_040838255.1). Classification (NCBI taxonomy): domain Bacteria; kingdom Bacillati; phylum Bacillota; class Bacilli; order Caryophanales; family Bacillaceae; genus Bacillus; species Bacillus sp. C30. Next base: position 4,104 of record NZ_JBFPJH010000065.1, read on the forward strand.
GAGCGTAATTTAAAACATCAACTTGCAGAGGTCTTCCACAAGGCTAATTTATATATTGACCATCAAACACGAGGGGGGAAGGTGCCAATCTATCCTAAGATACATGATATTTCTTCCACACGAGGAAGTGTTAGATATATATTTACCATTCCAAATGGTCTGGATCCGAAAACTATCGAAAAGAAATGGTTTTGTTTTCAGCAAATATTAGGACGGAATATAGCAGTCGAAGGAAAAATTAAAAAGTTTGTACTTCATGTATTCCTTTCGGATACTGGATTAAAACAATACAACTACAGTTATAAGAAGTGGCAGCCATTATTGCAAAAATATCGACTTCCTGTTGTGGTAGGACGTGACCAATTAGGGAATATGATTGTGTATGACATGATTGATTCTAATACACCACATTTACTAATAGCAGGGGAAACAGGTAGCGGTAAAAGTAGTATGGTGCGAGTTGTATTGTCTACACTTATTCAAAGCATGCCTCCTGATAAACTACATTTGTACTTAGGAGACTTGAAAAACTCTGAATTCCATTTCTTGCGACGAGTAAAGCATGTAAAAGAGGTTTGCATGGAAGAAATTGAAATGAAGATAATGCTTCAAAAAGTGTGGAAGGAAATACGGGAGCGTAGAAAGTTAATGGAAAAGTATGAAGTGGATCATATTGATGAATACAACAAATTGAATCCTGACAACCAGAAGTCATATATCTTACTTGCAATTGACGAAGTAGCAATGCTTCAAGATGAGAAAGAGTGTATGACTATAATTGAAAAGATTTCAGCAGTCGGCCGATCACTTGGAGTGTTTCTTATGCTTAGTATGCAGCGACCAGATGCGAAAGTGTTGGCCGGTAAGTTAAAGCTCAATATGACCGTAAGAATGGGCTTTAAATGTGATAGTACAATTAACAGCAACATCATGGGTACGCCTGGATCAGAACACTTAGAGCAATCGGGGCAAATGATTCTAAAGCTGAATGGATTAAAGAAAATGCAAGCTCCATATTTAGAATTAAGTAAAGCGAAAGAAATCGTAGAGCCTTATCGTGTACCAAAAGACGGAATCTTACTTCAAAATCCGCAACAAGAAGAACTTCCTGTGTTTGGGGTGTTGGAAAATGAAGAGTAGAGACAAAGCCATTTTAAAAGACTTACGTCGTTTTCGATGCTTGTCACGTGATGATATTATTGATTTACACTTCAAAGAACTCAAGAAAGCCGTTACTTGTTGCAATGCAGTTATGAAACGATTAAGAAGAGACGGGAGTGTGGATGCAAATGTTTCACATCAACCGTATATTTACTTTCCACAGCCTAGTACCATCCGGAAAACGAGTCAAAAAATCCCACATTTTCTCGCTATTGTGGATGTCTATAAGCAACTTATTCAGTATGAAAATCCAAAACTGTTTAAAGTTGAACCTAAATATGGAAAAGAATATATGGAACCTGACGTATTTACCATATGGCGTAAGTCTCCATTCTTTATTGAAGTTCAGAGGTCCGTCTATAGTCACAAGATGATGCAAGAAAAAATGAATCGTTATGAATCCTACTTTCATAGTTTGAAATGGCAAGAAGAGTCTTGGCAACCGCAGAATTCTAAATTTTTCCCCTCGATCCTTATGATTTCAGATAAACACTATGAAATAAATACCCCTAATTTACGCATATTTCAAGCAAAATCTATTCATGATTTCATGAATCAAATGGTTGTTAAGGTATAGTAGTAACTGTATATACCTAATATAATCCCATTTCATCAGCTTCTTCTTTAGATATTTTATAATATACACCTGGAGCAAGAGAGCTGTCTATTGTATTTGTGGACGGCTCTTTTGAACCGCTCTCTTCTAACCAATTATAAAAAAGTACTTTTGTAGGTGTTTTTGATGCATCAGAATTACTTGTGCTAGCTTTTTTAGGTGCTTTAGATAGTTTGATGTTATCACTATAAACTTTCGTAAATAAGGCTTGTACACTGTCTGTAAGAGTGCCGTTGTTTTTCAAAAATCTATCAACTTTACTTAGCGCATTTAATGCAAGACAGAATAAACTTTTACCACAATTGCTACCCACACGTAAACCGATAATAGATGCGTTTGCTTTTAGAACAGGGTGATACGTTCCAGCTTTGATTGTATGGTACATCATTTCTTGGTATTCATTCACATAATATGTATGGACTCTTTCGAACTCTTTTTGTTCATCATTTTGAGCTTCTTTAAATTCGTTTTCAATTGATTCCGTTAAGGATACTATATCATTATTTTTTTCTTGTTTTAAAGAATTAAGAGAGTTAATAGAGTTATTATAGTTAGAACTCGTTTTTTCGGTCTCTAGCCCTACAGACTCAAGGGATTCATGATTTTTCTGTTCGGCAACCTGATTGGCATTTAGTTCGGCAATTTGGTCGGCATCTATGTAAAATACCTCTTTCATAATTGTTGTGAAATTAGGATGCGTTTTTAATACAAATACATATTTATTTTTACCGTCAGCTAATCCAGCGACCAAGATTTCATCTGTGTGTTTTAATGCGCGAACAGTATCAGTCACAGTTCTTACCGAACAGTCAGCTTTATCAGCTAATGTCTCGGCAGAAATTTTGCATATGCCATTTCCTGAAAGTAAATAAATAATATGATCCATCACATCTTTTCGTTTAGATCGAGAAGGAAATAAACGTTCGAAACTTTGATTCGTATCATCGATACGTTTTCTAATAGCATCAATGATGTCATTTTTCTTTTGTGTACTTAATCTGTTTTGTTGCATATATTTTTGAACTTCGGAATTATAAGCAGTCAATTTTTTCATAAGGGCTCGTCTCCTCCGAAATAAAAAAGCAACAGTATGCCACAAAATGTAAGCAAACTGTTGCGGAGGAACCCTTACGTACTGTAAAATAGTTCGTAAGAGTACAGCAAGTGTTTGCCTATCTAGAGTAGGCGGACGGTTAATAGGGTGGTGGAACACCTTATTAACACGCTGTGCTCTTTTATTTTTTTATTAGTTTCATTTTGGATTTTCGCGGTAACAAATTGGTCTTAAATAACCAGAAATATGTTGCTATTTATAAATTTAGATATAGTACAAAACTGCGTGATGTAGCTGTTTGTTGCGGTTTTAGGAAATTAAAGTTTTATAGATAATGGACTTCATTTGTTTGTGCGCTTTCAGGAATGCTAATTGGGATTTACACGTTAGATGAAACGCTTAGTGTAAAAGGGTACTATTTAATCGGAACATTATTTTTAACGATGTCTTGTTTTGTATTACAAAAAACAATTCGTGATAATGAGGAAGATAATGAAAGATTTCCGAAAAATAAATCGTTAGATAAAGAGTAAATTGTAAAGAAAGGCACTTGCCTTTCTTTTTTTATGTAAAAATACCGTAAGTGCCGTGTGTTGACTTGCTTGAAGTACTGAAAATTTGGTATCATCAATAGTATTGTAGATTGAACGATATATTATGGAGGTGGCCTAGCCGTGTCAAGAATTTCCGTTGAGAATGTAAAGCACGTAGCACATTTAGCACGTCTTGCAATTACTGATCAAGAAGCAGAAAAATTTCAAAAACAACTAGATGCAATTGTTACATTTGCAGAACAGTTAAATGAATTAGATACAACTGATGTAAAACCAACAACTCATGTATTAACTATGAAAAATGTTATGCGTGAAGATGTGCCAGAAAAAGGTTTACCAGTAGAAGAAGTATTAAAAAATGCACCGGATCACAAAGATAATCAAATCCGTGTTCCAGCAGTATTAGAATAGAGGAGGGAATTTCGATGTCATTATTTGATCATTCTGTATCAGAGTTACATAAGAAGTTAAACAACAAAGAAATTTCCGTTACGGATTTAGTAGAAGAATCTTACAAACGTATTTCGGATGTTGAAGATAACGTAAAAGCTTTTCTTACATTAGATGAAGAAAATGCACGCGCGAAAGCGAAAGAATTAGATGCAAAGATTGGTGCTGAGGATAATGGTTTATTATTCGGTATGCCAATTGGTGTAAAAGATAACATTGTAACTAACGGTCTTCGTACAACTTGTGCGAGCAAAATATTAGCAAACTTCGATCCAATTTACGATGCGACAGTTGTACAAAAGCTAAAAGCTGCTGACACAGTTACAATCGGTAAATTAAATATGGACGAGTTCGCAATGGGTTCTTCAAATGAAAACTCAGGCTTCTACGCTACAAAAAATCCATGGAACTTAGATTACGTTCCAGGCGGATCTAGTGGTGGTTCTGCAGCAGCAGTAGCAGCAGGAGAAGTATTATTCTCTCTAGGTTCTGATACGGGTGGTTCTATCCGTCAGCCAGCTGCATATTGCGGCGTTGTAGGTTTAAAACCAACTTACGGACGCGTATCTCGTTACGGATTAGTAGCATTCGCATCTTCACTTGACCAAATCGGACCGATTACACGTACAGTAGAAGACAATGCATACTTATTACAAGCTATTTCAGGTATTGACCGTATGGATGCAACTTCTGCAAACGTTGAAGTAGGAAACTACTTAGCTGGTTTAACAGGCGATGTTAAAGGTTTACGTATTGCTGTACCGAAAGAATACTTAGGCGAAGGTGTTGGCGAAGAAGCTCGTGAGTCAGTACTAGCTGCTTTAAAAGTGTTAGAAGGTATGGGCGCAACTTGGGAGGAAGTATCTCTTCCGCACTCTAAATACGCTCTAGCAACGTATTACTTATTATCTTCTTCTGAAGCATCTGCGAACCTTTCACGCTTTGATGGCGTACGTTACGGTGTTCGTTCTGATAATGTAAATAACTTATTAGATCTTTACAAAAATACACGTAGCGAAGGTTTCGGTGATGAAGTAAAACGTCGTATTATGCTTGGTACATTTGCTCTTAGCTCTGGTTACTATGATGCATATTACAAAAAAGCACAACAAGTACGTACATTAATTAAAAATGACTTTGAAAATGTATTTGCTAACTACGATGTTATTATTGGACCAACAACGCCAACTCCAGCATTTAAAGTGGGCGAAAAAGTGGACGATCCAATGACAATGTATGCAAATGACATTTTAACAATTCCAGTAAACTTAGCGGGTGTTCCAGCGATTTCTGTTCCATGTGGATTCGGTGCTAACAACATGCCACTTGGTCTACAAATCATTGGTAAACACTTCGATGAAACGACGATTTACCGCGTTGCACATGCGTTTGAGCAAGCAACAGACTATCATACAAAAAAAGCAAGTCTGTAAGGAGGCGAGCATAGATGAATTTAGAAACAATTATTGGTTTAGAGGTTCACGTTGAGTTAAAAACAAATTCGAAAATTTTCTCTGCGAGTCCAACAGAATTCGGAGCGGAGCCAAATACACAAACAAGTGTAATTGACTTAGGATACCCAGGGGTACTTCCTACTTTAAATAAGGAAGCAGTTAACTTTGCAATGAAAGCTGCAATGGCATTAAACTGTGAAATCGCAACGGAAACGAAGTTCGACCGTAAAAACTATTTCTACCCAGATAATCCGAAAGCTTACCAAATCTCTCAATTTGATAAGCCAATTGGTGAAAATGGTTGGATTGAAATCGAAGTAGACGGTAAAAAGAAGCGTATCGGTATTACACGTCTTCATTTAGAAGAAGATGCTGGTAAATCAACGCATGCAGCTGACGGTTCATTAGTAGACTACAACCGTCAAGGTATGCCTTTAATCGAGATCGTATCTGAGCCAGATATGCGTACTCCAGAAGAAGCATATGCGTACTTAGAGAAGTTAAAATCAATCATTCAATATACAGGTGTATCTGATTGTAAGATGGAAGAAGGTTCTCTTCGTTGTGATGCGAATATTTCACTTCGTCCAGTTGGACAAGAGAAGTTCGGTACAAAAGCAGAACTGAAAAACTTAAACTCTTTCACTTACGTGCAAAAAGGTCTTGAGCATGAGCAAGTGCGCCAAGAAAAAGAATTATTATCTGGCGGTATCATCCAACAAGAAACACGTCGTTATGATGAAGCAACGAAGAAAACAATCTTAATGCGTATAAAAGAAGGATCTGACGATTACCGTTACTTCCCAGAGCCAGACTTAGTTGAACTTTACATCGATGATGAGTGGAAAGAAGAAATTCGTGCTTCTATTCCAGAACTTCCAGATGCACGTAAAGCTCGCTATGTTGAAGAAGTTGGCTTACCAGCTTATGATGCGCATGTATTGACATTAACGAAAGAGATGTCTGATTTCTTTGAAGCAACAGTTGCAGACGGTGCTGATGCGAAATTAACATCAAACTGGTTAATGGGTGAAGTACTTGCATACTTAAACAAACAACAAAAAGAATTAAAAGACGTTGCATTAACGCCAGCTGGCTTAGCTAAAATGGTTCAATTAATTGAAAAAGGTACAATTTCTTCTAAAATCGCGAAGAAAGTATTTAATGAATTAATTGAAAAAGGTGGAGACCCAGAAGAAATCGTTAAAGCGAAAGGTCTTGTTCAAATTTCTGACGAAGGAACACTTTGTAAGGTTGTAACAGAAATTCTTGATAATAATGAGCAATCTATTGAAGACTTTAAAAACGGTAAAGACCGTGCAATTGGCTTCTTAGTTGGTCAAATTATGAAAGCTACAAAAGGACAAGCAAATCCACCGCTTGTTAATAAAATCTTACTTGAAGAGATTAATAAGCGCTAAAAAAAGAGAAGAATTCTTATTTTTGAACGCTAAAATAGTATAGGTTCTTAAAGATTAAACAGAAAAAACACCCGTATTTGGGTGTTTTTTCTGAGTTAATCAAACGTTTGTTTAAATGGTGAAAAATAATTTAAACAAACGTTTGATTAACTGTCAAAAGTGAAAAAATGTTTGTATAGCAACTATGGTATGATAGTTGCAAAAAGGTGGGAATAATGATAAATCTAGACATAGAGAGTTTTTTCATCTCATGAAATAATAGATAATTATTATTCATTATATGTAAATTGATGTGAGAGTTTTACTGCCTGTTAATGCGGGATAAATTTCTTGGTTAAATAAAGCAAAACTATCAGGAGTGAATAGTTACTTTTGATGGGCTACACGAATCGGGTTCTTACTGCCTGTTTGAGCGGAATTAAAGAAGGATAGGAAGATGAGAGGAGGTAAGCATAGGGATACTGAATAAGGGTTCGGTGTATTCGTTTTTCAATGAATAAGGAATTTCCTGTGCTAATAAATGATGAAGCGAGCAAGAATTATTTATAATCCTACTTCTGGGCGCGAGCTATTTAAGAAGAGCTTACCAGAAGTATTACAAAAATTAGAACAAGCTGGATATGAAGCGTCTTGTCATGCGACAACTGGTCCTGGAGATGCGACTGTGGCAGCGAGGCAAGCTGCGGATCGTAAGTTTGATGTTGTTATCGCAGCTGGTGGTGATGGTACATTAAATGAAGTAGTGAACGGTTTAGTAGGACATGAGCATCGTCCAAAGTTTGGAATTATTCCAGTTGGAACGACAAATGATTTTGCGCGTGCGATCGGTGTGCCTCGTGTTATTGAAGAGGCTGCGGATATTATTTGTGAAGGAACAACGGTACCGTTAGATCTTGGTAGAGCGAATGATACATATTTCATTAATATCGCTGGTGGCGGCCGTATTACAGAATTAACATATGAAGTACCAAGCAAGCTAAAAACGGTATTAGGCCAACTTGCTTACTATTTAAAAGGAATCGAAATGTTACCATCATTACATCCAACATATGTTGAAATTGAGTATGATGGGAAGTTGCTACAAGAAGAAATTACGATGTTTTTAATTACGAATACTCGTTCAGTTGGTGGATTCGAAAAAGTAGCACCATATGCATCTATTAACGATGGATTATTTGATTTATTAGTACTGAAAAAAGGTTCTATCGCTGATTTAATTAAAGCAGCAACACAAGCGCAGCGTGGGGAACATATTAACAATCCGAAAGTACTATATACACAAGCGAATCGTATTAAAGTGCATTCACCTGATAAATTAATGATCAACTTAGATGGTGAATATGGCGGAGATGCACCAATGGAATTTGAAAATATATATCATTGTCTGGAACTATTTGTTCCTGAACATCAAGAGGATGCCCTGTAAAGGCATCTTTTTTTTGCTTTCACCTCACTATTTGCGAGTAATAAGATTCCCCCACTGATTAAGGTTTCTCTATGTGCAGATGAATTGTAAATTGTAAGTTAGTTTGATTTTTATGGTATTTTTACAATCCGTTTATTTTATATCCATATTTTATTGATACACTGGAAGAGATAAGAAATGAGAGGTAGGGTGCTATGGAGAAGGTAAAAGCAATACTATTTGATAAAGATGGGACATTAATGGATTTTCATTCAATTTGGATAAAAGTAGCTGAAGAGCTTGTTGCAGAATGTATAAATTTATATCAATTACCAGAATCAATGCAGCAGGCTTTATTAAAAGAGATTGGCGTAGATGGAGCATTTGTTCATCCGCGTAGTGCGCTCGCTGCTGGAACGAGTCTTGATGTGGCCAAGGGGCTTTGTAAGTATATTGCATCATCTAGAGAAGAAGAGATGCATCAATGGGTGAGTGAAAAGTTGTTTGCTCTTATGTACGAGCATCGTTCACATATGAGAATGACGGCAGATTTACCGAAAGTTTTACAAGCGTTAAAGGATAGAGGGTTTATTCTAGGTGTCGTTACAGCTGATGATTTCGCGCCGACAGAATTATTTTTAAAGCAATATCAATTGGAAGCTTTTTTTGATTGTGTTATAGCTTCAGATACATTTCCAGCACAGAAGCCAGATAAAAAAATTGTAGAATCGTTTTGTGAGAGATTTAATTTAGAGACATGTGAAGTAGCAGTCGTCGGGGATACACCGACGGATTTATATTTAGCGAAAAATGGTGGCGACTGTTATGCGATTGGCGTACTATCTGGTACGGGTGATCGTCAAACGCTAGAACCACTTGCAGATTTAGTATTACAATCTGTTGAAGATTTAATTTCTCATTCAGGTGAGTTTATTTGGGAACAAGGAAAGTCTAATGTATAAATGAATAAGTCTATAAGGACTCTATATGAGTCTTTATAGACTTATTTTTTTATGCCGAGATAGTAAGAGAATGGGATGAATACTAGAAAGAGGAAGTTGGCATACATCTTGCAATATAAAGAGAAAACATTGTATAGAAAAGGATGGGGTACACAATGAACACAAAAAAATTTGCTAAAGTAAATGAACAAATTCCAGGACCGAAAGCAGCGTCTTTATTAGAACGCCGCCAAAATATAGTACCAAAAGGAGTAAGTAATGGTATTCCAACATTTGTACAGTCTGCAAATGGTGCACTCGTAACAGATGTGGATGGAAATCAGTACATTGATTTCGCAGGAGCAATTGGGACAATTAATGTAGGACACTGTCATCCAGCCGTTAAAGAAGCGCTTCATAAACAAGTAGATCAATATATTCATACTGGATTTAATGTGATGATGTATGAGCCATATATTGAATTGGCAGAAAAGCTGGCCGCATTAGCGCCAGGTAATTTCGATAAACAAGTGCTGTTTTTAAATAGTGGGGCAGAAGCGGTTGAAAATGCAGTGAAGATTGCTCGTAAATATACGAAGAGACCTGGAATTATCGCATTTTCTAAAGGATTTCATGGGCGTACATTAATGACAATGACGATGACAAGTAAAGTAAAACCATATAAATTTGGATTTGGCCCATTTGCTCCAGAAGTATATAAAGCGCCATTCCCATATGAATACCGTCGCCCAGAAGGTTTAACAGAAGAGCAGTATGATGACTTTATCATTGAAGAGTTCAAGAACTTCTTCATATCAGAAGTAGCACCAGAAACAATTGCAGCAGTTGTAATGGAACCTGTTCAAGGGGAAGGCGGATTTATCGTTCCAAGTAAGAAATTCGTTCAAGAAGTACGCAGCATTTGTTCAGAGCACAGTATTTTATTTGTAGCTGATGAAATTCAAACAGGCTTTAGTCGTACCGGAAAATACTTTGCAATTGATCATTATGATGTCGTTCCAGACTTAATTACGGTATCTAAATCATTAGGTGCTGGTGTACCGATAAGCGGCGTGATTGGGCGTAAAGAAATTATGAATGAGTCTGCACCGGGAGAACTGGGCGGAACGTATGCAGGAAGCCCACTAGGATGTGCGGCTGCATTAGCTGTGCTTGATGTAATAGAAAAAGAGAAATTAAATGATAGATCGATAGAAGTAGGGAAAGTGGTAATGAACCGATTCCAAGAGATGAAAAACAAATATAATTGCATCGGTGATGTGCGCGGCTTAGGGGCAATGTGTGCATTCGAGCTCGTTCAAGATCGCAAGACGAAAGCGCCTGATAAAACATTAGCGTCTAATTTATGTGCAGAGGCAAATAAGCATGGATTACTTCTACTATCAGCAGGAACATATGGAAATGTTATTCGTGTTTTAATGCCATTAGTGATTACAGATGAGCAACTTGAGGAAGGTTTAACAATAATTGAAGAATCATTGCAAGCTTGTTATGAGCAAGCAAATATCGCTCGTGTATAAAGAATTGGGATAACTTAAAAAAGGGCATAAAGCTTTTCTTTTTAGGCGAAAGAGAGCATCTGGCCATGCATAGAATCGGTCAGCCCCTTTTCCTGCCCCATGCCAAGCTAAAACAAAGTGAGGGTGTGGTTGCGATGGCATTCTGTATTTTTCAAGGCAGCGAATTATGTGTTGAAAAAATATAAATAGATTTGTATAAATAACAAATTGAAAACATTCTAGCTTACTCTATATAAAATGCAGAAAATTCACTTTATAATAAAGGTAGTGAAGTGAATCGATGGATTTAAAGTAAGGGGTGGCTAGGATGGTTGCAGAAAAGGAACGAGTGTTGATGGATTTACAAGATGTATTTGAATATGCATTTGACGAAATTTTTGTTACGGATGATAAAGGAATCGTTGTACGTGTAAATAGCATGTGTGAAAGACATTACCAGCTCTCTGCTAAGGAATTAGTAGGAAAGCATGTAAAAGAACTACAAAAAGAAGGGATTTTTTATCCGTCTGCAACGTTAGAAGTAATTGAAAAGAAAAGGCCAGTTGAACTTGTTCAAACAACGAAATCAGGAGAGTATTTGCATGTTCGTACAAGGCCTGTTTTTGATGATGAGGGAAATTTAAGAAGAGTGATTAGTTATTCTCGTGATCTTACAGAACTCTATCAATTACGTCAAAAGGTAGAGGAAATGGATAATCAGTTAAAAACATATAAAAAAGAATTAAGAGAAACATATGAACACGAAGGACTTATTTTTAAAAGTATCGCTATGCAAAAAATAATCGAAACAATAAAAAAAGTATCTGTAGTAGAT
>NZ_JBFPJH010000066.1:0-15113 GCF_040838255.1 Bacillus sp. C30
GAGGTGAATATATATGGTTATTCAATTGCAAAAAGGACAGAAAATTGATTTAGCTAAAACAAGTCCAGGTTTATCAAGAGCAGTAATTGGTCTTGGATGGGATATTAAATCTTATGATGGTGGATCTGATTTCGATTTAGATGCATCTGCCTTTTTATTAGATGCGAACGGGAAATGTACGAAGGAAACTGATTTTATTTTCTATAATAATTTACAGTCTCCTTGTGAATCAGTTTTATATACAGGAGATAACCGTACAGGTGCAGGTGACGGTGATGATGAGCAACTTGTTGTCGATTTGAAAAAGGTTCCAGCAGATGTTCATAAAATTGCTATTACAGTTACAATTTATGATGGTGAAGGCCGTAATCAAAACTTTGGACAGGTTGCAAATGCATTCGTTCGTTTAGCAAATGAAGAAACAAACGAAGAAGTTCTTCGTTTTGATTTAGGGGAAGATTTCTCCATTGAAACAGCAGTTGTCTTTTGTGAATTATATCGTCATAATGGACAGTGGAAGTTTAGTGCAGTAGGAAGCGGATTCCAAGGTGGATTAGGTGCGCTTGTAAAAGCGTATGGCTTGGATGCATAAGAAGGGAAACGACATTCGTTTCCTTTTTTTGACCTTTCTATAAATCTAGCAAAGAATAGGGGATAAAGGTAAGATGAGTATTTTGCAAGGAATCCTTGATACGTATGCTCAGTTTTTCGACTTGGACATGTGGATTAAAGTGTTACAAGATCCAGTATCTTGGGGGTTAATAGGTACACTTGTTGTACTTGAAGGGTTATTATCTGCCGATAATGCACTCGTATTAGCAGTAATGGTAAAACATCTTCCAGAAGAAAAACGAAAAAAAGCATTATTCTATGGACTGATTGGAGCTTATGTATTCCGTTTTATTGCAATTGGAATCGGAATGTTCTTAATTAAATTATGGTGGGTAAAAGTGTTAGGTGCACTTTACTTAGCTTGGCTTTCAGTTAAATACTTCATTGATAAAAGAAAAGGTAATGCAGAAGAAGAGGAAGCTCATGGTATGAACCAAAATAGTATTCTCTTCAGAATGTTCGGTGTCTTCTGGGGGACAGTTGCGATGGTTGAATTAATGGATATCGCATTCTCTGTAGATAGTGTACTTGCTGCATTTGGTGTATCGAATGAAGTTTGGATTTTACTATTAGGCGGAATGCTCGGTATTTTAATGATGCGTGGTATCGCTGGCGTATTCTTAAAATTGTTAGAACGTATTCCAGAACTGGAAACGACAGCATATATTTTAATCTTAATTATTGCAGCAAAAATGCTACTGTCTGTTATTCATATTGAAGTAAGTCATACGCTGTTCTTTATTATTTTAGTGGTAGCGTTTGGAGCAACATTTATACTTCACTACATGAAGAATTCTGGACAAGCTAAAGAAGAAGTTGCAGCTACTAAAAGTGAACATAAATAATTGAAATGGGTTTGCTCGTTATGCGAGCGCCCATTTTTTATAACTAAAAATAGTTTATAATAGAAGAGAGACTTTATAAAAAACGTAAATGTTTTTGGAGGTGAACTGTTGTGTTTTCACGTTTTACACTTCAACCATGTGCATTAAAAGAAGAATCAGATTTAAAGCAATTTGAAGCGCTTTTAGAAAAACGCCCACAATATGAACTGACAGAGAATGAGATGAAATTTAGTTATATAGCAAGTCGCATTCTTGGTGTTCCGAATGATGTAGATGAATATTTCAATGAACTATTTGATTATAGTGAAGCAAAAGGGATCGAAGTTTTGCATGAACAAAATTTAAATAAGGTGATTGATCCCGAAAAACTGCGCCATATTCAAGAAGTTTTTGCATTACATCAAGAAGCGCCGAATGGACTTACAGTAAATAGGCTTGTAGCACATTTGTCTGGAAAACAACTATTACCGCAAGTAGACAATCCTGATTTACAGCATTATATACATACGACGTTTATTTCTGTATTGAAATTGTATGAGAAACAACATAATCAATCTTTAAAAACAGAAGGATTCCGGCGTTTCTTAATCGATATGATTAAATTAAGTGAAAATTACGTAGCGAAGTGGTTCTCTACGATTAATTATAAGAAACAAATGCCGCGTATCGTTTGGTACGGTGATGCGACGGAGAGTCGTATATATTTCTTATACTTTCTTATTATGCTCGGCTGTGATGTACTTTATTATCACCCAGAAGGAAAAGATGGATTTGAGAGTGTAGATGAGGAAGGAAAGACCTTTGTCGTATCTCATTCAGGCCGTATTTCATTGGAACCATTTCCTGATCGGCGTCGTGAACGCGTCGCAACGGTAGCTTATCAAGCTTCAAAAGAAATCGAGCAAGTACTTCACCACGATAATTCATTATTATACAAACCGTGGCAATTCCGTTCGTATACACCTGTAGCCCGTACGCTCAAAACGACGTACGATGAACTCTTTTTAATTACGAAAGAAAAGGCATTTGTACGCCCAACATTCTTTGTTGAAAATAAGCATATTTATATTCCTTCTTTATTTGCAAAAATATCAGGCGTTTCAAAGAATGATAAAGAATATTTTCAGCGATTAAAGGCTGTTACATCATTTGATAACAGTTTATTAATTAATACATTCCCGTTTACGAAAGAACAAAAAGCGAATTTCCAATATCATTATCGAGATGCATTGGACCGCGGGGGGAAGTTACATCCGGATTTAATTATGAACAGCCATTGGTGGCCACATAAGCGTTTACCAGAAGGATTACAACATGGTATTGCAGAAGCAATCATCCATACGTGCGAAAGTGAAATGTGTAAACCAATTGCGAAAGAGACGAAACAAGATGTAGCACTGTATGTTTTCGCACAACTCTCTCAAATACCACCGAACATTTTAGAGCAGCTTGAGAAATTTGATTATTCGCAAGAAGTACCGAAAATTGTTATATTTAATAATGAGAAGAGCGGAGAATTAAGTCGTTCTGATGCTGTGTTATTACTATTTTTAAATCAAATTGGAGTAGATGTATTCCACTTTAATCCAACGGGGAGAAACGATATTGAACCGTATATTGAATCAGGAGCATTTGATTCACATTGGCTTGAAGAAGTTAATTTCGATCTTGAATTTCATGGTTCATCAGCCTATAAAAATTTATCACAAACAATAAAAGGACTATTTCGTCCATTTTTATAAGGAAAGGGAGAATACCATATGAATAACCCAGTCGTACTAGATTCGAAAACAGAATTGAATGAGCAAACCGCACAAGATGTTCGCTTGCAACTTAGACAAGATGCAGAAGTACAACGTATTTATAATGCAGTAGATATTAAAGATCAATTAGAATTAATAGAACTCGGAAAAGAACCTTCTATGGAAATTTCACGTTTCGCTGATCAAATTTTACATACAATGTCTTTATCGAAAGTAGAAGACTCTGGTGAATTATTAAAACAGCTTGGTAAAATTATGGACAGATTTGATAGTAAAGACTTTGCGGAAGAGAAAAGTGGTTTCTTCTCACGTATGTTCAAAAAAGCAGATAAAATGATTGAACAAATCTTTAGTAAGTATCAGACGATGGGTCGCGAAATGGATAAAGTATACGTAGAAATTACGAAGTATCAAGATGAAATGAAAAAATCAATTGGTACGTTAGATGGTTTATATGAGCAAAACTTAAAGTATTATTTAGACTTAGAAAAATACGTAGTAGCAGGGGAAATGTTATTAGAGCGTTTAAATACAGAGTTAGTTCCGATGTACGAAGAGCGCATACGTAATAATGATCAGTTAGCGGGTATTGAATTAGAATCGCTTAAAAACTCTGTTGAAATTTTAGAACAGCGTATTGATGATTTAGAAAAAGCACGTATGGTTGCTCTATTAACAGCACCACAAATTCGTATGATTCAACGCGGTAACAATAAATTAATCGGTAAAATCAATACGGCATTTATTACAACGATTCCTATCTTTAAAAATGGTATCATTCAAGCGGTAAATGCGAAACGTCAAAAGCTTGTTGCGGACTCTATGGCTGAACTTGATCGCCGTACAAATGAATTACTTAAGAAAAATGCACAAAATATCGCAACTCAAAGTGTGGAAGTAGCGAGATTATCAGGTTCTTCTAGTATTAAGATGGAAACACTTGAGGAAACTTGGAACATTATTTCAAGAGGTATGCAAGAAACACAACAAATTGAAGAGCAAAATAAACGTGAGCGTGAAGAAAGTCGTAAGCGTATGGCTACATTAACAGAGAACATCAAAAAAGAATTACAAGGATAAAGAAAAGGCAATGAGGAACAGTCCTCATTGCCTTTTAGTTTCTCTTAACTAATTTAATGATTTCATTCACAACAAGCGGAATGATACTTAACAAGAGAACAAATCCCCAATCTCGCATTGTTAATGCATGCACACCAAATATATTGGCAAGAGGTGGGATGGAGATAATACACACTTGCATAAGAACACCGATTAGAAGTGAGAAGACTAAATATTTATTTGTAAATATCCCAATTGAAAAAATTGATTTCGTTCTTGAACGTAAGTTAAATGAATGAACGAGTTGAGAGAAACTAAGAACGACAAATGCCATCGTTTGAGCGTGTAATAGCGCGTCTTCATCAATTTGCTCTGGGAAGAGAGGAAATAAATTTGTATCTCCTGTATAGAGCTTTGCCCCAACGATAAAGGCTGTTAAAGTAAGAAGTCCAATTACAACCCCATTGAAAATAAGAAAAGGAACGCTGCCGCTAAATAAGCTTTCTTTCGCATGTCGTGGTTTTTCCTTCATCACATCTGGATCTTCAGGATCAACACCGAGTGATAATGCAGGCAGTGTATCTGTAATTAAATTTACCCACAAAATGTGAATAGGGCGTAGTGGTGTTGCCCAGCCGAGTAAAATAGCTAAAAAGAGAGCTATAATTTCGCCGAAGTTACAAGAAAGTAGGAAGAGAATAGACTTTTTAATATTACGATAAATATTTCTTCCTTCTTCAACAGCTTTCACAATAGATGAGAAGTTATCATCTGTTAAAACTACATCTGCTGCGCCTTTTGCGACATCTGTTCCTGTAATTCCCATTGCTACTCCAACATCTGCTTGTTTTAAAGATGGAGCATCATTTACACCGTCACCAGTCATGGAAACGATATTTCCTTTAGCACGTAATGCTTTTATAATCTTCACTTTATGTTCTGGAGAGACCCTAGCGAATACATTTAAGTGATTAATTTTACTTGCTAGTACTGTATCTGAAATGGTATCTAATTCAGTTCCAATCATAATTTCAGATTTTTCTTCGGCGATACCAAGTTCTTTGGCAATTGCAAAGGCGGTATCCTTATGATCACCCGTAATCATAACTGTGCGAATACCAGCCTTTTTACATTCTGTAATTGCATCTTTTACTTCTGTACGTGGTGGATCAATCATACCGACAAGACCGATAAAGATGAGATTTTCTTCGAGATGATTTATATCCATATCCATATCGTTTAAATCGTATCGTTTATATGCGAATGAGAGTACTCTTAAGGCTTCTTGCGACATTGACCCGGCAGCTTCTAATATTTGATTTTTATCAGAATCTTTTAGGACCTCAAGTTTATTATTTATAAAGATATGGGTACAGTGAGGTAAAAGTTTATCAATAGCACCTTTCGTCATGCTATAGTAGTCTTCATCGTACGTATGTACAGTTGACATCATTTTACGATCAGAATCGAAAGGCAATTCGTTAACACGTTCATGTTTATTTTCTAAATGATCTTTTTGAATGTCAAAAGAGCTTCCGGCAACAAGAAGGGCAATTTCTGTAGGATCCCCTGTTTGTGAGTCGGCACCGTAAGAGGCATCGTTGCATAAAACCATATTTTCTAATAATAGACGGTGTGCATCATTATTTACATTCAAATTTTTTAGTTGGTCGGATGTGCGATCACTATAAAAGTGAGTAACGGTCATTTTATTTTGAGTTAATGTACCTGTTTTATCTGAACAAATAATTGTGACAGAACCGAGAGCTTCAACAGCTGGTAGTTTACGAATGATAACGTTTTGTTTAATCATACGCTGAACACCAATTGCAAGAACGATGGAAACGATAGCTGGTAAGCCTTCTGGAATGGCTGCAACAGCTAAACTAATTGCGGTCATAAACATTTCTAACGTATCCCGGCCCTGTAAAAAACCGATGAGAAACATAGTAGTGCAAATAGCTACAGCGACAAATCCTAAATATTTTCCTACTTGTGCTAAGCTTTTTTGAAGTGGTGTCATATCATCGTTTGCTTCATGTAAAAGGGTAGCGATCTTGCCAATTTGTGAATGCATCCCAGTTTCAACAGCAACACCGATGCCACGTCCGTATGTTACTAACGTCGACATAAAGGCCATGTTTTTTTGATCACCTAATGGTACTTGCTCATCATTTTGCATGGAAGGGTGGTAGACTGCATCTTTATCTACAGGGACAGATTCACCAGTTAGAGCAGATTCTTCAATTTTTAAATTCGCAGTTTCGATAAGTCGTAAATCGCAGGGGATATACCGCCCGGCATCAAGCATGACGATATCACCTGGAACGACGTGCTCAGATGGAATCTCTTTTAGTTCACCATCGCGCTTTACGATAGCTTTAGGTGTTGCCATCTTTTTCAATGCTTCTAAAGCCTGTTCCGCTTTCGATTCTTGGATTACACCGATAACAGCATTTAAAACTACAACGAGCGCGATAATACTTGCATCGGCCCATTCACCTACAAAGGCGGAAATAAGGGACGCGATAATAAGGACATATACGAGCACATCATTAATTTGGGCGAAAACGCGCTGCCATAAAGTACGTTTTTGTTTGGTAGCTAATTCATTATAACCATATTGCTTTAAACGTTCATTTACGATTTTATCTGTTAAACCGTGTTGTTCATTTGTTTCTAGGTCGATTAATGTTTGATTTTTCGTCTTACTGTACCAATTGCTCATAAGTAAGCACCTCCAGTAAAAACAGTTAGCAATGGTAGTGTGGCAATTTTTTTAGAGTAGTATGTATGGAGAAAAAATCTAAGGTGAGGTTCTACTTTCATTGTACAGTAATTTAGAATGTGAGGAGGAAAAGAGAAGAGTTGTCATGAATTTGTTGAAATTAAAAGAGCCTCGAATACGTGAGGCTCTTTGTCATTTTTTAATTAATGTACCTAATTCCTCAGTAATAGCTTGCATTTCACTAATACTGAATGTTTCACGTTTCATAACGTGCTCATAAATGTCACGTAAGTCCTCGTACATTTCTTCGTTAAAACTAGCAGCTCTCATTGCTCCAGCATTAACCATGCGTAATTTTTCTTTAATAGCTTCTACCATATATTCAACGTTTGCTTCTGATTTTACGGATAAATCCACCGAAGTGTCCCCCTTTAAAATAACATAAGGTTATCTTAACATTTTTTTATCATTTTCGTTAATGAAACTTTTCAATCCTATTAAATTAGTAGGGATTTCCTTTATAATTAATAATTGGTTGTTTATACTATAAGTATATATTAAGAAATGCACCAAGAAGGTAAACGGGCGAACAAAGCTAAAAAAATGATTAAGGAGCTGATGAATAGTGATACTTGCGAAGAAGATAAGGATAAAGCCCACTAAAGAGCAGGAGCATCAGCTTTGGAAATCAGTTGGAGTAGCTCGTTGGGCATACAACTGGACACTGAGGAAGCAAGAAGAAAATCATAAAAATGGTGGGAAATTCATATCTGATGGTACTATTCGTAAAGAGTTGACTACATTAAAACAAACCGAAGAATATACTTGGCTATATGAAGTATCAAACAATATCACAAAGCAAGCTGTTAAAGACGCTTGCAACGCATACAAGAGATTTTTCAAAGGCATATCAGATAAACCACGCTTCAAGAGTAGAAAGAAATCAAAACCATCCTTTTATAATGATAATGTCAAATTGAAAGTGAAAAAGAATCAAATTTTGATTGAAAAAATCGGCTGGATAAAAACTTCCGAACAACTTCTTATGGGTTGCAAATATACTAATCCAAGGGTTAGTTTTGACGGGAAGTATTGGTATGTATCAGTTGGTGTTGAACAAGAATTTTCCAAAGAAAATCTAACAGATGCTTCACTCGGAATAGATATTGGCATAAAAGAGTTAGCAATATGCTCAGATAGTGAAAGGTTCAAAAACATTAACAAAACAAAATCAGTAAAACAGGCAGAGAAACGCCTTCAAAGGTTGCAGCGTAAAGTTTCTCGAAAATATCAAATGAATAAGGAGGGAAACCGTTTCGTCAAAACGAGCAACATTATAAAAATCGAAAAAAAGGTACGACACCTGCATAGAAGATTATCGAATATCAGAGTTAATCATCTTCATCAAACGACAAACGATATCGTGAAAACCAAACCATATCGTATTGTAATGGAGACCTTGAATATCAAGGGGATGATGAAGAATAGACATTTAGCTAAAGCGATAGCAAAGCAAGGTTTATACGAATTTAAGAGACAAATTCAATACAAATGCGAAAAATATGGAATTGAATTTATTGAAGCTGATAAATGGTATCCATCTTCAAAAATGTGTTCATGTTGTGGAAGCATTAAGAGAGACTTGAGATTATCTGACCGATTATATCAATGTGATTGTGGTCTTCGGATAGATAGGGATTTGAATGCATCTATTAATTTGTCGCGTTATCAATTAGCAAACTAACACGTAAACGTTAATGCTAATATGTAGGATTCGTTGTATCCGAATTTACGCCCTCGGAGTGTTATACTAAACAAGAGTAGCTTAGGCAAAATTGGACACATAGAACAGGGAAGTAAACATAATTTATAAATTTTTATAAGTTTATGGCAACGGGAAGAAACAAAAATATGGTCCGAGTATTGTTTGTTTGTCTTTGGGACATTTGTCGTTCTCCAATGGCAGAAGCAATTTTTCGGGATCTTGTCGTAAAAGAGGGACTCGAAGAGAAAATTGTCATTGATTCTGCAGGAACTGGAGATTGGCATATTGGTCATCCACCACATAAAGGAACAAAAAAATTTTAAAAGAAAATGAAGTCTCTTTTGAAGGAATTAAAGCACGGCAAGTAGAAAAAGAAGACTTAACAAAGTTTGATTATATTATTGCCATGGACAACAAGAATATAGCGGATTTAAAAAGTTTTGGTAAAACTGGAGGCTATATTGGTAGACTGTCCGATTTTGTTCCAGACGGTGGCTGGACAGACGTTCCTGACCCTTACTTTACAGGGAACTTCCAAGAAGTGTATGACCTTGTAACAGAAGGGTGTGCAAAGCTAGTAGCTTTCATTCGAAATGAACAAGGAATATGAGGAAGCTTAGAAAGTAATACTTTCTAATATAAGAAATGAAAGGGTGAAGGAATATGGCAAAGAAAAATAATATTGCTCGAAACATTGCGATTGGTGTAGCTGCAGGTGTAGCTGTATCTATGTTAAAGAAAGAAAACCGTGAAAAAGTAAAAAACACGGCAGAAAAAGCAAAAACAAAGATGATTGAAATTGGTGAAAATTCGAAGATAAAAGAAAAAGTGCAAACTGTTACAGATAAAGGACGCGAACTTGCTGATTTCAATGTAGTAAAAGCGAAAGTAGCAGAAATCAAAAAATTGACGCCGTCTGTTGTAGAAACGTTAAAAGAGACGAAAGAAATTTTTAGTAAGAGAAAAGTTGTGCCAGTAGAAAAGCCGGAAACGATTGAAATTCAAGCTGTATCTCCAAAGGTAGATGAGCTTAAAGCAGAAGAAGAGCCAGTAGTAGCTGAAGATGGTGGTATGAAAGAAGCGCGTGAATTATTTATGAAGGACTCAAATGCAGAGGAAAAAAAAACTGAAGCATACATTGAGCTAAAGCAAAATAAAGAAGAGAAGAAAAGCGTCTAAAAAATATGAGGAAATTTCTAGAAAAAGCAAAAAGAAATCGCACTTTTTCGTTTGGGAAAGATTTATATGACCGGACGATGCGCGATGATGTAGCGGGCTTAGCAGCACAGCTCGCTTATTTCTTCTTGCTTGCGATTTTCCCTGGGCTTGTTTTCTTAATTACGCTTCTTGGCTTTATTGACCTTCAAACAGAAAGTGTGCTCAATTTATTAGAACCGTACGTACCAGAAGATGCGATGAACTTAATTGAAGTAAACGTAGATAAAGTTGTAAACGAACAAAATGGTGGTTTATTATCATTCGGTTTACTATCGATGTTATGGTTTGCTTCAAACGGGGTGAATGCGGTTATGAACGCTTTTAACCGCGCTTATGATGTAACAGAAACCCGTTCCTTTATTAAAACAAGAGCTTTATCTATCGTGTTCACGTTAGCGATAATTTTTATGATTGTGTTTGCACTAATCGTCCCAGTATTTGGACAAGTGATTGGGGCAGCCGTGTTTAAAGCAATTGGTTTATCGGATAGTTTTTCTTATGTTTGGAGTATTACGCGTTTAGTAGCAAGTTTCTTTGTTTTAATCGCTTTGTTTAGCTTTTTATATACATTTGCGCCTGATCGGAAATTAAAGCGAAGAGAAGTCATATCGGGAGCAATATTTGCTACTGTAGGATGGATTGTGGTATCGTACTCATTTGCCTATTATGTAGATAAATTTGCAAATTACGCTAATACATATGGTGGTCTCGGTGGTATCATTATTTTAATGTTATGGTTTTACTTAACTGCGTGGGTAATTTTACTTGGCGGTGAAATTAATGGTTTACTCCATCATTATAGAACGGGTGACAATAATTCCCGTAATGAAAAATGAGCTCTTGTTCCATAATAAAAGGGAACAGGGGGGATATTTCATGAGTAATAATAAAAAGAACCACAATAATAAAAGTAATAATAAACAAAAGAGCAGTTCGCATCCAAAGCATAAAACGAGCAGTAGTGCGAACGGTCACAATAGCTACCATTAAAAAAAACGGGTCCTTTATCAGGGACCCGTTACTTATTTCCTTTTAATAATCGTAAGCCATTCAAGATTACAAGAATGGTACTTCCTTCATGTCCAATAACACCGAATGGAAGAGCTAAAAACTGCAAGAAATTAGAACAAATCAGCATTGCAATGACAGCTAAAGAGAAGATAACGTTTTGCTTCACAATACGGTTCATTCGTTTTGATAAACGGATTGCTTGAGAGAGACGAGATAATTCGTTTTTCATAAGAACAACGTCTGCAGTCTCTAATGCTACGTCTGTTCCTTCACCCATTGCAACACCAATACTAGAAGTAGCGAGTGCAGGTGCATCGTTTATACCATCTCCAACCATGGCGACTATGCCGTACTTTTCTTTTAACTGCTTTATCGTTTCAACTTTTGTTTCCGGTAAACATGCTGCGTAATATTCTTTTATATTACTTTCATTGGCAATTGCTTTTGCTGTTTCTTCATTATCACCAGTAATCATGATTGCTTCGACACCAATGCTTTGCAAATCACGAATAGCCGCTATCGTTTCTTGGCGAAGGGTATCTTTTAAAGCGATCAGTCCAAGAATACCATCCTCATCACTAATATAAACGACAGTTTTCCCCTCTTTTTCAAGTGAAGCAGAAATGCCATTATGAAATGTCTTTGTTTCTTCTCCAATAAAATCAGCTTTACCAATTTTATAAGATTTGTTTTCTAATATTCCTTTTAATCCAAAACCAGTTACATCTTCAACGTTTTCTGGTTTTTTTATCGTAATGTCGTAAGCATGTTTTGCATATTTAACAATCGCTTCTGCTAAAGGATGTGTAGAGTGACTTTCAATCGCTGCTGTAATAGAAAGTACTTCACTTTCTGCTATGCCTTCTCGAACATATACATCTGTTACAGTAGGTTTTCCTTGTGTTAATGTTCCTGTTTTATCAAAAGCAATCGCCTTTACTGAGGCTAGACGTTCTAAATGAATACCACCTTTAAAGAGAATACCGTTTCTCGCTCCGTTTGAAATTGCTGATAAAGTTGCTGGTGTAATGGCTGCAACTAGCGCACAAGGAGAAGCGACTACAAGTAAAATCATCGCGCGATAAAACGTTTCATTCCAACTCCAATCAAGTAAGAAATGAGGAACAAACATCATAAGCGCAACAACAAGTAGTACACCTTTTACGTATGTTCCTTCAAATTTTTCGATGAATAGTTGTGATAGGGATTTTTCGCTTTGTGCACTTTGAACGAGACGAATAATCTTTTGGAATAATGTTTGATCGCTCGGCTTCGTAATTTTAACTTCAATAGCACCACGTAAATTTACAGTGCCGGCAAATACTTCATCGCCGAATTTTTTCTCATTCGGAATGGGTTCTCCTGTAATAGCAGCTTCATCAATATTTGTTTCACCAGTATGAATTGTGCCATCAGCAGGAACACGCTCACCTGGCTTAATTAAAATAATATCGTTAATTTGTAATTGTTCAACTGGAACACGTTCCTCAATTCCGTTTGAAATACGTAATGCTTCTTCAGGTTGTAGATCAAGAAGCGCTGAAATTTCTTTTTGGCTTTTACTTAATGTATAAGATTCCATTGCTCCGCTTAATGCAAAGATGAAGATTAAAATAGCACCCTCTGCCCAGTAACCAATAACTGCGGCACCGATAGCTGCAAAAATCATGAGCATTTCAACATTTAGCTCTTTCTCTTCAATTGTGTCTTCAATACCTTCTTTCGCTTTTGCAAATCCTCCAATTACATAAGCAAGGATATATAAAGTAATACCTGCACTTATTACATCATTTTTTGTGAATAACCAACCAGCTAAAATAAAAATACCAGATGCGATTGCAAATATAAGTTCATAATGTTTCTTTAATGTATCCCATAAAGAGGGATTAGAAATATCTTTTTGTGCTTGTAATGTTTTTACTTCTGCGTTCATTACTACTCGCTCCTTCCGAATTCTTATTGAGAAAAAGAATCAAAATCGAAACCCCTATAAAACGACGAAAGCTGCCATCCATAATGGATAGCAGCATTTCTGTTGAATCTGATTTTAATAGTTATTATGTTGTAATTATTCTATAGTATAGCATATGTTTTTCTTAGATGATATGTTTTTGTTTTAGTATAAAGTGAAACTTTAATTAGTGGGGGTTTTGTTCATCCCACGCTGATTATTAGCCCTCGCCAATCGGGCTTTTACTGCCGCGGGATAAACTGAAACCTTGTGTTTTCGCATTTCCTTTGGTATATATGAATATTGTTCATAAAAAGGTCGGAAAGGAAGACATCAAGTTGAAGACAGAGAAATTTTTTACCCATCCGATTGGCGTGTTTATTGCCGCAATAGTAGCAACATTTTTATGGGGAAGCGCATTTCCCTTTATTAAATTAAGCTATGCTGAACTTGGAATTCAGCCACAAGAAGTCGGGGAACAAATATTATTTGCTGGCTATCGCTTTTTCTTATCTGGTGTAATGCTCTTATTATTTTTTAAAGCGTTAGGAAAAGATATGAAGTTCAAAAAAGGAACAGGAAAGCAGTTAGTTCAAATTGGCTTGTTTCAAACTTTTCTTCAATATATATGTTTTTATATTGGAATGAGTTACAGCTCAGGAATTGAAGGAGCGATTATTTCAGGAACATCATCATTCTTTCAAATTTTACTCGCACACTTTTTATATAAAGATGATGCTCTAAATAGGCGAAAAGTAATTGGAGTAGCTATCGGTTTTTGCGGTGTGATTTTAGTGAATGTACCGAGTGATGGAAGTTTATCATTTCATTTTGGAATAGGTAGCTTATTACTTCTTGGGGCAGCCATGATGTATTCGTATGGAAACATATTAGCGAAAGAAGGTAGTAAAACATTAGATATTGGGTATATGACAGCATATCAGATGATTTTCGGATCAATTGGGTTGCTATGTATAGGTGCATTTCAAGTTGGAATGATGCCATTCACATTTAATCTACATGCAATACTTATGCTCATATACTTATCGTTCTTATCAGCAGCCGGATTCTGTATATGGAATACAATTATGAAGTATAACAAAGTAGGGAAAGTCTCGATGTATATGTTCTTTATACCAGTGTTTGGTGTGCTACTATCAAGTCTAATTTTAGGGGAAGCAATCCATTCCTTTGTACTATTTGGTTTAGCATGTGTCGCAGCGGGAATTATTGTAGTAAATCGTAACCCGGTTAAAAAGAAAGTTGAGCAAGAAAAACAAGTAGCATAGAGAACAGAAAAACGATTAAAATGGAAGAACAGTATTGTTCTTCTTTTTTTACATAGAAAAAGGAGAACGTGATATATGTAACGAAAAAAGATAGAATAAAGCATTTATTGAGGAGAACATATTATGAATGTACTTTACATTGTGTTAGTCGGGCAAATTATTCTTTTTTTAATGGGAGCAATTTATGCAATAGGACAGACGAAGAGAACGAGAAATAATATGCCGTTACCTTTAGCAGTTCGTCTTATTCTTAGTTTTTCTTTAACAGGAAGTGCAATTTGGATATGGTTACAAGATCCATCGGCTGAGTACAGTACGTGGGTTGCACTCGGTATGACTTTATCAACTGTAGGGGATTTATTTATGGCAGGATTAATTCCAATTGGTCATCGATTAATTGGAGGAATGGTTACTTTCGCTCTTGCACATTGTTTCTATGTGAAAGCATTTTTACAAACAGGTATTTCATGGAATGGTTTTTGGATCGGTTTATTCGTATACGGACTCTTTCTAATTATAGGGTGGTTTTTCTTTATTCGAAATGAAAAACAAGACAAACTTTTTACAATAGGCGCTCTAATTTACGGTTTGTGGGTTGGAGGAATGGCATGTTTTGCATTCGCCTTATATTACGAGAATATAGGAATATGGTGGATACCAGCACTTGGTGGTTTACTGTTTGTGATTTCTGATTTTATTATCGGCGTGACAGATATCGGAGGGCGCAAACTGAAGTATGAACCGCTTTGGATTTGGTTTACATATGTCGCAGCGCAGATGTGTATTGTATATGTAGGATTATAAAAAGATACTCTCAAAAATAGTTGATAGACTATTTTGAGAGTATCTTTTTTATTGCTATGCTATTATAT
>NZ_JBFPJH010000067.1:0-15101 GCF_040838255.1 Bacillus sp. C30
CATATAAATAATACTAGGCACTTTCAAACCGTTTCAAATAACTGGGAACGAACTTTTTCTCTTTGGACATTATCCCTACATAACCCTCTTAAACATCTTCTCCAACTCATAAGTAGAATGATGCACCAGAATCGGTCTTCCATGCGGACATGTGTACGGATTTGTTGTTGTACGAAGTTCTTCAAGTAAAGCGAATATTTGATCGTTCGTTAAATATTGATTTGCTTTAATCGATGCTTTACAGCTCATCATAATAGCTGCTTCTTCACGTAATTTTTTAATATCAACTTTTTTTAGTTTGACGACTTGCTCCATCATCTCATCAATGATTTCTGTTTCTTGTCCTTTCGGGAACCACGTTGGATGCGAACGAACGATAAAGGATTGATGGCCAAACTGCTCTAAAAATAGTCCGACTTTTTTTAGTTCTTCTAACTGCTCTTCGACACGTAAAAATTCGGTAAGAGATAAATCGATGCGGTACGGTACAAGTAATTCTTGTACTTCTTGCGTAACTCGTCCCACTTTATCACGGAAATATTCATAATTGATGCGCTCCTGCGCAGCATGCTGATCAATCATATATAGCCCGTTATCATTTTGAGCGAAAATATATGTTCCGTGCATCTGTCCAATTGGATAAAGCGGCGGTAAGTCATTACCGTTCATTTCAATCTCTTCTATCTCCCCGACTTCTTCTTCCAATTCCTCTAATTCAAAATCGTCATCGTTGCTAGTCCATTCCTTTTCCTCTCGAACCGTTTCTTCTATTACCGGCTTAGAGGATGGCTGCCAGCTTTGCTCTTCTCTTACGAGTGACTGTGGTGGTTGCCATTCTTGCTTCGGCGGTTGCCACAGTTGTGCTGGTTGTTTTACAGTCGTTGTTTCTTCTTGTTTCTCATCCATTCCTGTTGGTAAAACGATGTTAGGCATAGATGATTCTCTCGGTTTTGTATGCTCAAACTTGAACTGTTCTTGCACACTTTCATCTTTTTCTTTTTTCTTCGTTGTTGCACCAGCATCTGGAATGAGTTGTATTTTTTTGAATGCAGCTTGCAATGTTTCTTCGATAAGCTTTAGCAATTCTTGTTCTTTACTAAAGCGTACTTCTAATTTTGCTGGATGTACGTTGACATCAACAAGCATTGGATCCATTTCAATTGATAAGAAGCCGATTGGGTATCGTCCGATTGGCAATAACGTATGATATCCTTGCTGAATTGCTTTCATTAATACGAAATTTCGAACGTAACGGCCATTTACAATCGTTGACATATAGTTACGCGACGCTCTCGTTACTTCTGGTAATGTTACATAACCTTTAATTGTAAAGTCTAGAGACTCAGCTTCAATCGGAATAAGCTTCTTCGCAACTTGAATGCTGTAAATCGATGCAAGTACTTGTCTTACATCACCGTTTCCTGATGTATGAAGCAATTTCTTTTCATTATGAAACAGTTTTAACGATACTTCTGGATGTGACATTGCAATACGATACACGATATCTGTAATGTTCCCAAGTTCTGTATGAATCGTTTTCATATATTTAAGGCGCGCTGGTGTATTAAAAAATAAGTTTTGTACAGTAATATCTGTTCCTTTTCGGCTTGCCGTTTTCTCTTGTTTTATAATGTCTCCACCTTTAATACTAAGGTGTGTACCAGGCGCATCACCTGTGCTCGTAATTAACTCTAATTCACTCACTGAGGCAATACTCGGCAGGGCCTCTCCGCGGAAACCAAGCGTTCTTATACGAAATAAATCATTTTCATCTTTAATTTTACTCGTTGCGTGTCGTTCAAATGCAACGATACAATCTTCTTCAGCAATACCATCTCCATTATCGATGATGCGAATCTTCGATAATCCAGCTTCTTCTAAGTGGATTTCAATAGATGTACTATTCGCATCGATGGAATTTTCCACGAGTTCTTTTACAACTGAGGCAGGGCGCTCTACTACTTCCCCTGCCGCAATTAAGTTAGAGAGTTGATCATCGAGTTTGCGAATTTTCCCCATCTACTTACTCATCCTTTCTTTAACTTTTTCTGTAAACGATACAGTTCATTCATCGCTTCTAAAGGCGTCATATCGAGTAAATCAATCTTTTTAATTTGTGCAAGTACTGCCGTTTCTTTTGCATCTAGAACTGACTTGTCTTGTTTTTTCGAAGACTGTTCTCCACCAAAGAATGATAATTGCGATTCTTCCTCAGTCTCTACTTTCGTCTCTTGTATTTCTGCTGGTTCTTCTTTTACAACAACTGGTTCTGG
The DNA here is from genome assembly GCF_040838255.1 of Bacillus sp. C30. Classification (NCBI taxonomy): domain Bacteria; kingdom Bacillati; phylum Bacillota; class Bacilli; order Caryophanales; family Bacillaceae; genus Bacillus; species Bacillus sp. C30. The sequence continues at coordinate 2,274 of NZ_JBFPJH010000067.1, forward strand.
AGCGACTTCTGGCACTTTCACTTCTACTCGTTTCGGAATAACAATTTCTTCCTGTCCTTCTAGTTGTGCTAACACTTCTTTCGCGCGAGCGATTAAGCTCTCTGGAAGCTCGGCAAGTTGAGCAACGTGAATTCCGTAACTTTTATCAGCCGCTCCATCTTGAATTTTATGAAGGAAAACTACTTTTCCATTCTCTTCAATTGCTGAAACATGTACATTCTTTAGTTGGTCTAAACTTTCTTCTAACACTGTTAATTCATGATAATGTGTAGAGAATAATGTTTTCGCACCAATTTGGTCATGAATATGTTCAATGATTGCTTGCGCAAGTGCCATACCATCATACGTAGATGTACCGCGTCCAATTTCATCGAATAAAATTAAACTTCTCTCTGATGCATTTGCAATTGCATTTTTCGCTTCTAACATTTCAACCATAAATGTACTTTGACCTGAGATTAAATCATCCGCTGCACCAATTCTCGTAAAGATTTGATCGAAGACAGGTAATACTGCTTCTGTCGCTGGTACAAAACAACCAATTTGTGACATAACAGTAACAAGTGCTAATTGTCTCATATACGTACTTTTACCAGACATGTTCGGTCCTGTAATTAAAAAGACATCCATCTTCTCCGGCATAATACAATCATTCGGTACATACAATTTCCCGTTCAATACTTTTTCAACGACAGGATGACGACCATCTTTAATAAAGATTTCGCGCTTATTTGTTAAAACAGGTTTTACAAACTGCTCTTCTTCACTAACTGTCGCAAAGCTTTGCAGTACGTCTAGTTCACTAATTACTTTCGCTAAATGCTGTAATTTCGGAATGAATACTTTTACTTCTTCGCGAAGTGCTGTAAATAAATCGTATTCTAATTGTACAATTTTCTCTTCTGCTTCTAAGATTAATGTTTCTTTTTCTTTTAGCTCATCTGTTATGAAACGCTCTGCATTTGCAAGTGTTTGTTTACGCTCATAGCGCCCTTCTGGAAGTGCTGCAAGATTAGCCTTCGTCACTTCAATATAGTAGCCGAAAATACGGTTGTACCCAATTTTTAATGATTTAACCCCTGTAATATCACGCTCTCGTTTTTCAAGCTCAGCAATCCACGTTTTTCCGTTTTTACTAACGTAACGATATTGATCAAGTTTATCATTATAACCATCTTTAATAATATCTCCATCTTTAATAGAAAGCGGTGGGTTTTCTTGAATACTTCTTCCCAGTAATTCAGTTAAGCTCTCACATGGATCTGCACCTTGAATTAACCTTGCTGCATAAGCATTATCTAAAAGACTAATCGCTTCTAAAATAGCTGGTACTTGCAGTAAAGAACGTCTTAATTGTAATAAGTCCCGTGCATTTACATTACCAAATGCAACTTTCCCTGCTAAACGCTCTAAATCATATACTTCTTTTAACTTTTCTTTTAAATCTTCACGTAAGAAGTAATCATTTACAAACGTTTCAACCATTTCTAAACGCTCTTCAACTTTTTCTTTCTGGATAAGTGGACGTTCCATCCACTGTTTTAACATACGCCCACCCATAGCCGTTTTTGTTTTGTCTAATAGCCATAATAATGAGCCTGTCTTTTCCTTCGTGCGAAGAGTCTCTGTTAACTCTAAATTGCGTTTTGAATGCACATCAATTTTCATAAATTGATTCGTGTAATAAATTTCTACTGGTTGCAAGTGATCTAACGAACGTTTTTGTGTTCTTATCACATAGTTAAATAAGCGTCCAATTGCTTTAATTAATTTTGCTTGGGAAACACTTTTCACAAGATGTTCTAATCCTTCTGGAATAGTTGTTGTATCTTCATACGAAATCGTCATTTTTAATGTTTCAGTTAACTTATTTAATTCATCTTTTGAAAATGTAGAATCTACAACAATTTCTTTTGAACCAGTCGCATACACTTCTAATAAAATATCTTCTACTGAACCAGTTAATAACGTCACTGTATTTTGTCCAGTCGTTAAGTCATTACAAGCTAGCGCATAAGATCCATCTTCGAAATGTGTTAATGCTGCTAAGAAGTTATTCTCCTTCTCGTCTATTGTACGCCCTTCCATCATCGTTCCTGGCGTAATTAGTTGTACTACTTCACGACGTACTACACCTTTAGCTGTTTTTGGGTCTTCCACTTGCTCACAAACAGCTACTTTATATCCTTTTTCAACAAGTTGTTCAATATAATTTTTAGCTGCATGATGCGGTACACCACACATCGGTATACGTTCACTACTACCACCATCTCGGCTCGTTAATGTAATTTCAAGTTCATGAGCTGCTTTAACCGCATCTTCAAAGAACATTTCATAAAAATCACCTAATCGGAAAAATAAAAAGGCATCTTGATAGTCTGCCTTAACCTTTAAGTATTGCTGTATCATAGGCGTATATTGCGTCATGTCTTTCCTCCATAATTCTTACATAATAATCTATATTCATATATGTCACACTTCACGGACATCCATATCTCCTATTCCAGGAGTCTTTCCTCATTATAGCACATTTCATAAGGAATCATGTTCATGCAGAACCACTTATGTACTGTAAAAAGCTAGGAAGAACTTCTCCCTAGCTTTCTCTTACTCTTCTTCTGCATCGACGATAAAGTTCGGATCTAATTCTTCAAACTCATCATCATCGACTTGGAAATCCTCGTCTGATTCTACGCAACCTTCAGGATTTACACTTACACAAATTTTCGTTTCCCCGACTACTTCTGTTACAAATTCACGTTCTACCGTCACAACAATTTTATTACCATTTGGCGATACAAGAGCTTCTAAACAATTTGGCGGCTGAATTACACGAGCGATAATTTCTAAATCGTCACCAGAGAAGTTTTTATCACGATACCCAATACTTACTTCATCATTGTAGTTAACACGTTCTGTTACAACTTCAGTCTTTGTGTTTCCATCAAATGAATACCACGTGTTTACATCATAGAAACCTTCAATTTCCACATGTTTTCCATTTTTTCTCGCTTCGTACGAATGGTTAATTACCCAGCACCCTAAAATACTTGTTGGCTCATTATTCGATTCACATGTATGCGTTGACTTTGTATACTTACGTCCTTTTCCAACCACTGCTTTTGTAATAATCTCTCTAAATTCGGACATTCGTAACCCTCCTCAATCACTATTCACTTAATCATATGCGTGACAATAGCGGAATGTGTCATTCTTTTTTTTGAGAAGAATTTCCGATATAACCCACTAAAAAAAAGAGATGTCAATAAGACATCTCTTTAACAACCACAATTTCCTTTTTTACTTTCTACTGCTGCACCAGTTTCACCCTTCAACACATCGCCGCCAGTTGAAACTAATATTTCATCTGTTACATTGTTAGAAATGGTACTAGCAACTAGCTGTAGTAAGTCATTTACATACGTTTGTGAAGATTTAAACTCCTGTACAACTGGGATATTATCTAACTTATCTTGAAGTGCATCAATTTCAGCTTCTACTTTTTTCAAAGCTTCCCATTTCCCATAATGTTGCAAGTTTACTGCTTGTTTTTGCAAAGCTTTTATTTCATCAATTGCTCGCTTTACATTTTCATTTTTATGAATTTGTGCTTCTGCTCGCTTAAAGAAATCAACTTCTTCTGTTTCAGAGATCATTTTCGCTAATTCTTTCGCTTGCTCAACAATTTCATCTTTCGTATATACTTTCATCTATTATTTCACCTCAATCGGCTCCTTAACCAATTCCCCGTTAAGAGACCAAGTTTTTGCTTCCGTTATTTTTACTTTCACAAGCTGACCAATTAAAGATTTTGAAGCAACAAAGTTTACAAGTTTATTCGTACGTGTATATCCCGCAAGTACTTCAGGATTATTCTTACTTTCTCCCTCAACTAATACTTCTACAATTTGACCTATATAACGCTTATTCTTATTAACTGCATATTCATTCACTAGTGTATTTAAGCGTTGCAATCGCTCTTTCTTCACTTCCATCGGAACATTATCTTGTATTTTTGCAGCTGGTGTACCTTCACGCGGAGAATAAATAAATGTAAATGCCGTATCAAATCCTACTTCACGATATAACGACATCGTCTCTTCAAACTGCTCATCCGTTTCATTTGGGAAACCAACGATAATATCAGTCGTTAGCACTGCATTCGGAATTGTTTCTTTAATTTTTCGTACAAGCTCTAAATAGTGTTCTCGCGAATATTTACGCGCCATAATTTTAAGCATATCTGTACTACCAGATTGAACCGGTAAGTGGATATGTTCTACTAGGTTACCACCTTTTCCAAGAACATCAATTAAATGATTATCAAAATCACGTGGATGGCTTGTTGTAAAACGAATACGCGCGATATCGATTTTACGAATTTCATCCATTAAATCGCCAAGACCATATTGTATATCTTCAAAGTCTTTACCGTATGCGTTTACGTTTTGTCCAAGTAACGTAATTTCTCTATAACCGTTCGCAGCTAAATGGCGAATTTCTTTAATAATATCTTCTGGACGTCTGCTACGCTCTTTTCCGCGTGTATACGGTACAATACAATATGTACAAAACTTATCACAGCCATACATAATATTTACCCAAGCTTTAATATCACCACGACGTACTTTCGGAAGGTTTTCAATTACATCCCCTTCTTTTGACCAAACTTCAACTACCGTCTCTTTTGAGAACATTGCGTCCTTTAGGATATACGGTAATCTATGAATATTGTGTGTACCAAACACCATATCTACATGCTGATTTTTTTGCATAATTTTATTTACAACAGATTCCTCTTGAGACATACAACCACATACACCAATTATAAGATCCGGATTTCTTCGCTTTAATGATTTTAAATGACCAAGTTCACCGAACACTTTATTTTCAGCATTTTCACGAATTGCACAAGTATTTAATAAAATTACATCTGCCTCTTCAGTTGAAAAGGTTGGCTCATATCCAAGTGTTGTAAAAATCCCAGCCATTACTTCTGTATCATGCTCATTCATTTGACAGCCATATGTACGAATGTAAAACTTTCTTCCTGCGCCAAAATCGCGAAACTCTTCAGGTAGGCCAAAATCTCTTTCAATTTTAACTTCTTCTTTCCCACGCTTTTTCGCCAATTTCAAGGAAGGTGGTTGGTATACACTTTCAAAGTATTTACTATAATCTTTCTCTTCTTTTTTCGTAGAGGAATTTGCTTGTCGACTTGCTAATCGTTGTTGCTCGTTCATCGGTAATCTCCTTTCACCCTTAACTATACACACACTCTGTAGTCCATTTTAATGCGCTTAGACCCATCTCAATGATGTTAGATAGCATGAGAGATAACTTGCCCTTTGAAACTTGAGTAATCGATCTAATCATCCGTAAGAATGAAGTCTTCCCCACACAAATAGACATTCCCTTTTTATTATTTCATCTTGTCCTATTGAAAAGCATATTGCTTTATCCCTATACACATTATCATAGTATAGAGCCTTTAGCCAACTTTAACGAAGAAGGCTTCTTATCCTATATTTCATTTCACAGTTATTGAACATGCTATTTTTATACAACGATTTATATATTATTTTATCATTCTGAATTTTCTAAGTAAACAAATCTATTAATTATTTTTATTCACTCAAAAAGAAGGTTACCAAGCGGCAACCTTCTCTCCGATCATTACATAAATTCAGCAACAAGCTCATCAAACATTTTCTGATCCATATTCAAATCAGCTTGCACTAAAGGTTTTTCACTATAGTCTTTTACAAGCTCTTGGTAAGAAGGCTGCTTTGTGTTTTGATAAATTAAACCTGTTACTAACCCGTTCTTTTCCATTAATGTTTGCATAGCCATCATGCGGTTAGATGGATCATATCCTTCTACTGTACTTAGTTTCGTTAAATTCTCTTTAAACCAATCATAAGTATTTACTTTATTGTAAGTAACACATGGACTAAATACATTAATTAATGAAAAGCCTTTATGGTTAATACCAGCTTCAATAATTTGCGTTAATTCTTTTAAATCACTTGAAAAGCTTTGCGCCACAAATGTCGCACCAGCTGTTAAAGCCATTTCCATAACATTTAGTGATGGTTCAATTGAACCTTGTGGTGTACTTTTCGTTTTAAATCCAGCTTCACTACGTGGTGAAGTTTGACCTTTTGTTAATCCGTAAATTTGGTTATCCATTACGATGTACGTAATATCAATGTTACGACGAATAGAATGGATTGTATGTCCCATACCAATCGCAAAACCATCACCGTCACCACCGGATGCAATAACTGTTAAATCACGATTTGCCATTTTCACACCTTGTGCAATTGGAAGAGCACGTCCGTGAATACTATGCAAACCATATGAATTAATATACCCTGAAATACGACCGGAACAGCCGATACCAGAAATAACAGCTAGCTCATCTGGATTTAAACCAACGTTAGCTGCCGCACGCTGAATCGCAGCCTGCACCGAGAAGTCTCCGCAACCTGGGCACCAGTTTGGTTTTACACTGTTACGAAAGTCCTTAAATGTTGCCATTTAATACAACCCCTTTTTTACATTCGTTGTAAATCTCTTTCGGCAAGAATGGATTTCCATCGTATTTTAAAAGACTAGAAATTTTCTCACCATTGCCAAGATTCATTTTCATAATGTTAGCAAGCTGACCAGTTGCATTGTTTTCTACTACTACAACACGCTTCGCTTTTTTCACAAGTGGATCGATTTCAGCTGTTGGGAACGGATGAATTAAACGTACATGGGCATGGTTTACTTTCATTCCTTCTTGTTCTAAACGCTGCATTGCCTCTTCGATCGCACCACGAGTTGAGTTAAAGCCTACTAACAATACGTCTGCGTCATCATGCTTAGCATTTTTGTAAATAGGGGTATTAAACTGTAAATTCGCCATTTTACGGAAACGTTTGTCCATTTGATCTTTACGATTTAACGCTGATTCAGATGGTTTACCCGTTTCATCATGTTCTACACCTGTAACATGGTGAATACCATTTTTCATACCAGGTAAAACACGTGGTGAAATTCCATCTTCTGTTACTTCATAACGCTTGAAGTATGCTTTATTTTCACGTTCTGGTAATTCTACTTCTAAATCAAGCTTACCACGACGAATTTCCACTTTATCTAACTTAAGTGGTTCTACTGTTTGCTTTCCTAAAGAAAGCTGTAAATCTGTTAAGAAAATAACAGGCACTTGATATTCTTCTGCTAAGTTAAACGCTTCTACAATATCATAGAAAGCTTCTTCAACTGTACTTGGCGCCATTACGATCTTTGGAATTTCACCATGTGTTCCGTAAATCATAGCCATTAAGTCAGACTGCTCTTGTTTTGTTGGTAAGCCCGTACTTGGACCACCGCGTTGTGTATCAATGATAACTAGCGGTGTTTCAGTAATACCTGCTAAACCAATTGCTTCCATCATTAAAGAAAGACCAGGACCAGCAGATGCTGTTAATGTACGAACACCAGCGTAGTTTGCACCGATCGCCATTGTACAAGCTGCGATTTCATCCTCAGTTTGGATTACTGTTCCGCCGACTTTCGGTAACTTTTTAATTAAATATTCCATAATTTCAGATGCAGGTGTGATTGGATATGCAGACATAAAGCGAGCGCCACCAGTTACCGCACCAAATGCGATTGCGTCGTTTCCAATCATAAACATGCGTTTCTTACCGTCAGCTTTTTCAAGTTGCATCATGTTTACTTTCTCACCAAGCAATTCTTTCATGTATTGAGAGCCGCGTTTAATTGCTTCCATATTCTTTTGAACGACTTGCTCTCCTTTACGACCAAAGATTTCTTCAACAACCTCTAAATAAGCTGTTTCGTCTAATCCTAATACCGCACTAGATGCCCCAACAGCAACCATATTTTTCATTAAAGATGTGCCTAATTCTGAAGCGATATCTGTAAACGGTATCACATATAGATTTACATCTGTATTATCAGGTATTGTCGGATTAAATTTCGCATCCGCAACTACAATTCCGCCCGGACGTAGTTCGTGGAAGTTAAAATCAATTGTTTCTTGATCAAAAGCAATTAAAATATCTAAATCATCTGAGATCGCGCGTACTTCTGTTGTACTTACACGAATTTTATTATTTGTATGGCCGCCTTTAATACGTGATGAGAAGTGGCGGTAACCGTATAGGTAATATCCTAATCGGTTTAATGCAATACAGAAGATTTCCCCTGTACTTTCAATTCCTTCACCTTGTTGGCCTCCAACTTTCCATGAAAGTTGACTAATCATCTCCTACACCCCTTTTGGCTGCATTCATTGTAGTGTATTTTTTTACAGTATTAGTTTAGCATTTTTTATGCAAATAAACTACAATGGACGCAAATTATGCCTCTTCTGTTTTCCCTGAATCTTTAGTATAGTGCTATTTCGTTTACCATTCTAGTATTAGGTCTTAAAAAAATCAATAAATTCAAGTGAATTTATTTTAATTTTTCTGAACCTTTAAAACATATTCTTTAGAACGTTATACAGTCAACAAAATTTTTATACAAAAATCGCTCTACAGTTGATTCATTATACTTTTTATACAGTTGATTAATTATATTTTCATAATCCCTATATACTTCTACACCTACAACAGTTTCTAAAATCCCATCAAAATCAGAACCGAATCCTATATTTTTTTCTCCACCTAATGAACAAATATATTCCACATGCCTTAATATATCTGCTATATTCGCTTGTCTTTCATTCGTTAAAAACTGCGGTACGAAAGTAATACCAATAATGCTATTTTTCTTTATAAGGGCTCTTATTTGTTCATCGGTTAAATTGCGTGGATGCCCACAAAGTTGATAACAGTTTGAATGAGATGCAATTGGGTTTTTAGCAATTTCAATAACATCCCAAAAGCTTCTTTCATTTAAGTGAGACACATCGGTCCATAAATGTAACGTATTAAGTTCTTGTACAACTTGTCTACCAAATGTAGTTAAACCTGCTCCACGTGCCTCTAGCGCTCCATCAGCTAACAGATTGGCATAGTTCCATGTCAATCCAAAGGAACGTACACCTAAGCGATAAAACAAACGTAATTTCATCGCTTCTTTTCCAATTGCTTCGCATCCTTCTAATGTTAATAATGCTCCAATCTCGTCCTGTTTTAGCATGTTAATATCGTTTTTTGTCTGAATAAACTTCATTCCTGGTAGCGATAGAATTTCATTATGAAAAATATCTATCATTTGCAGCGCAACTTCAAAACGCTTTTCATACGCTACTGTTTCTGGTATATATATAGCAAAGCATTGTATACTTCCTTTTCTTTTCATTAATTGTTCAAATGTAATATGTAATTGTGAATCGTTTTGAAAGTCTTTTTTTCCCTTTGCACTCCATAACTGAAAGAGTACATCGCAATGTGCATCAAAAATTTTCATTTTCATTCCTCCATTACAAAAACAACCTGTTTGCATACATGCAAACAGGTTGTTTCAACTTAACGAGGTTCTACAATTAATTTTATCGCTGTACGCTCTTCACCATCAATCATAATATCTGTAAACGCTGGGATACAAATCAAGTCCAAACCGCTAGGCGCTACAAATCCTCTTGCAATTGCTACTGCCTTTACCGCTTGGTTCAATGCACCTGCACCAATAGCTTGAATTTCCGCTGTTCCGCGTTCGCGAATAACACCTGCAAGTGCACCAGCTACAGAATTAGGGACCGAAGTTGCTTTAACTTTTAATATTTCCATTCCGCGTTTCCTCCTCGTTTCTATAAAAAGTAATAGCAATTATTTCACTTTAACTTATATTCACGAGGAATGGCACGTATTCCTGCTAAATTTCTGTAATTTTTCTAAAAAATTAAAATATAACGAATTCTCTAACTTTCCGTTAAAAATCAGTCAAAAAATGGCTGGTCATCATTAATTAAAATGCGCTCAATTTTCTTTGCTTTCCCTGTATTAGGATCCACATCAATTAACACTGCACTTAATTGTGTTCTACCATTCGTCACTTCAAAACGCACTGGTAAGTTCGTTAAAAACTTCTTCAATACCGCTTCGCGATCCATACCTAAAATCCCATCATATGGGCCTGTCATACCAACATCTGTAATATAAGCTGTTCCGCTTGGTAAAATACGATTATCAGCTGTAGGAACGTGTGTATGTGTACCTACTACCGCTGTAGCACGACCGTCTACATACCAACCTAACGCCTGCTTCTCACTTGTTGTTTCAGCATGAAAATCAACAAAGATAATGTTTGTACGTTTTTTTGCAATACTGATTAACTCATCCACTTTACGGAATGGACAATCAATTGGAGGAAGGAAAGTACGTCCTTGTAAGTTAATAACTGCAACTTCTGTTCCATTACAATTTACAAAGATAAGCCCTTTTCCCGGCGTTCCTTCTGGGAAGTTAGCTGGTCTTGCAAGATATTTTGCATCATCGATAAATTCAAATACTTCACGGTTATCCCAAGCGTGGTTTCCAAGCGTAACCGCTTGTGCCCCGCACTCTAAAAAGTTTCGATATATTTTTTCCGTAATTCCACGTCCACCCGCAGCATTTTCTCCATTAATAATTGTTACTGTCGGTGTATATTTCTTCTTTAATGCCGGTACGTACTGTTGAATCATGTCTCTACCAGGAGATCCTACTACATCCCCAACAAATAATATTCTCATATGTCTTACCCTTTCTATGTACTACATTTTTTATTACCATACTATAACCTTAAAGCTATTTCCTTACAACAGTTACAATTTATCTATTATAAGTTTCTTTCACTTGCATACTGCTCATAAATAATTTTCTTTATTTTACCCAATTCCAACACAAAAAAATAAAGTGGTGTTTCACCACTTTATTTTGCGTATTCCACTGCACGTGTTTCACGAATAACAGTTACTTTAATATGTCCTGGATAATCCAGTTCATTTTCAATACGTTTTCGAATATCACGAGCTAAACGATGAGCTTCTAAATCATCAATTGTATCTGGTTTTACCAGAATACGAACTTCACGTCCTGCTTGAATTGCGAAAGATTTTTCTACGCCTTCATAAGACTCTGAAATTTCTTCTAACTTTTCAAGACGACGAATGTAATTCTCAAGCGTTTCACTACGAGCTCCCGGTCTTGCAGCTGATAATGCATCTGCTGCAGCAACTAGAACTGCAATGATAGAAGTTGGTTCTGTGTCACCATGGTGAGATGCGATACTGTTTATTACAACAGGATGCTCTTTATATTTCGTTGCGAGTTCAACACCAATTTCAACGTGGCTACCTTCTACTTCATGATCGATTGCTTTTCCGATATCATGTAATAGACCAGCACGTCTTGCTAGTTTTTCATCCTCACCAAGCTCCGCTGCCATAAGTCCAGTTAAGTATGCAACTTCCATAGAGTGTTTTAAGACGTTTTGTCCGTAACTTGTACGGTATTTTAAACGACCTAAAATTTTAATTAAATCTGGATGTAAGCCATGAACACCCACTTCAAACGTTGTTTGCTCTCCGACTTCACGAATATACTCGTCCACTTCACGTCTTGATTTTTCGACCATCTCTTCAATACGCGCTGGGTGAATACGTCCGTCCTGTACTAGTTTATCAAGAGCGATACGAGCTGTTTCACGACGAATCGGGTCAAATCCAGATAGAATTACAGCTTCTGGTGTATCATCGATAATAAGGTCAATACCTGTTAACGTTTCTAACGTACGAATGTTACGACCTTCACGTCCGATAATACGTCCCTTCATTTCGTCATTTGGAAGATTTACAACCGAAACGGTTGTTTCAGCAACATGATCAGCTGCACATCTTTGCATTGCAAGAGATAAAATCTCTTTTGCCTTCTTATCCGCTTCTTCTTTCGCGCGAACTTCACTTTCTTTTACCATAACGGCAATTTCATGAGAAACTTCACTTTCCACTTTACCAAGAATAATTGCTTTCGCTTGTTCGCGGGTCAGATTGGAAATGCGCTCTAATTCTGTTTGTTGCTTTTGAACTAACTCTCCCACTTTGCTTTCCAACTCTTCAATCTGTTGTTGTTTCGCTACAAGAGATTCCTCTTTCTTTTCTAACTGTTGCTCGCGCTTATCGAGCGTTTCGTCTTTACGATCAAGGTTCTCTTCTTTTTGCATTAAACGATTTTCTTGTTTTTGTAATTCGCTTCTACGGTCACGAATTTCTAATTCAGCTTCTGTACGAAGTGTATGAATTTCATCCTTTGCTTCTAAAAGCGCTTCTTTCTTAAGTGCTTCAGCATCACGATTCGCTTCGTCTAGAATACGTTTTGCTTCATTAGCTGCACCATTAATCTTCGCTTCAGCAATAGACTTTCGAACAAAAAAGCCAACAACTGCACCGACTGTTGCAAGCAAAATGGAGATGAGTATCCAAACTGTACTACTCATGATTTCACCTCCCCTTGCTATGAATGAAAAAAGACTGTCGGCATGTACATTGAATTACAACGTACAGCAAAGACCGTCGTCCCGCTTTTTTAAGGGACTTTCTTCATTTCACAATTAAAATGTCATATTATTATTTCGGCAAGATTTAAGTCTTACTCCGAATATTACTTCTCTTCTTGAGAAGAGTATATCGTATATAAGAAAAAATATACATTCTCATTGTATCTATCGCAATTTTCATTGTCAAGCGTTGTCTACTTTTACTTTCTTTACCTTCAGCCCTGAATCTTATATGGATTTAAAAAACAGACGGCATATTATCCTGGAAAACCTTAGAAAATCCCAATTCATTCACTTAAAATATATGAATATTCCCCTTTACAC